>JAPKEL010000093.1 GCA_028822065.1 Woeseiaceae bacterium
TAAATTTTTTTTCGTGATATTCTTTATGCAAGATGCCTGAACCAGAAGTCATCCATTGAACACCGCCTTCTTCAATTATGCCTCCAGCTCCAGTGCTATCGTTATGTTCAACTTTTCCTTTATAGGCAATTGTGACTGTCTCAATTCCTCTATGAGGATGAGGTCCAACGCCGCGTGGGGCGCCATTATTTGGCGGGAAGTAATGTGCTGGTGCGTAATCCAATAAAAGAAAAGGACTCATACGTTTCATACTAAGAGGCTCTTTTCTACCTAGAATTCCATAAACCCTGAAGCCATCTCCAACAAAGTGAAGATTGTCAGGGGCAATTACAGCCTCTATCGATTTAATTGACATATTAGTTTATTTTAAATTTTATAAAAAATTATATATATATTCTGTTGATTCTATTGGTTATTTAGCGAAACAGTAAGTTTTTTATTTCGTAATGATCAATGATTATTAAGGTATATTGATTTGAACTCATTAATTGGCTTTATGCGTTATTTTTTTTAGACTAATTATTGTAATTATTTCTTTAGCTCTAGTTAGTTGTGGAGGTAAAGGCTCTTCTTCAGCTGTTGTTGCATGCACTGGTTCTACAGGTCAAACGGTTACTCTAACAGTATCTGACTCTTCAATTAGTGAAAATTCAAGTGATAGTGTTACTTTAACTGCGACAGCATCTTCTACTTCTTGTGAAAATATTACTGTAACACTTTCAACAACTGGAACTGCAACCGATGGGACAGACTACTCCTCAGTTAATGGGCAAACGATAACTATTTTTTCAGGATCAACCACTGGAACCAAAACATTTACAACAACTGATGACTCTACTAATGAAGGAAGCGAGACAATCATTGTTGCTATATCGTCAGTATCAGGCTCGAGCGCAACAGAGAGCGGAACTCAAAGCGTTACAATTACCATTAATGAGTATGCTCTGAGAGCTGGAACTGCATTTACTGAAGGAACTTCTTCTGAACAAAATACTATAAAAAGTAGGTCCACATGGACAGCAATTGAAGCTGCTGGAGCAACTCATCCTTATGAGCAAATGGGAGTCCATAAAGTTCAATCCTTTTCCTCAGATGGAACTTATTTGACAGGAGTTGGCGAAATAATCCATATTGCTGATTTCTACTGTGATACTAATCACGATATTTATGACAATAAAACAATAACAAATCTAGATGATGGCGGGTCAGGAGAGAGTACTTTCGGCTCAGCAACATCTAGTAATAATCATTGCCAAGGCGTAGCCATGTTTGCAGCTGGAGATGTTGGCGCTAGAAGCGGAGTCGCCCCAGATGCAGATTTAGTTTTGTCCAGTATTCCAAACTATGAAGGCTCCAATGAGGGAGATGATTATGCAAGTGATCTAGATGCTGCAAGAGCGGCAGGCGCAATAGCCTCAAACCAAAGTTGGGGTTATGATTCAGGTGGTACGAATTACAACATATCTGAACTTGAGTCTTATATATCTAGCAACAGTTTAACGAATGCTCAAGGTTTGGCAGTTTTAATGCATGGCTCATCATCTGGTCAGGATTTAACAGATGCGAATACTTACGTTACAGCATTAAATAATTTTGA
Source organism: Woeseiaceae bacterium (assembly GCA_028822065.1). Lineage (GTDB taxonomy): Bacteria > Pseudomonadota > Gammaproteobacteria > Steroidobacterales > Woeseiaceae > SP4260. The sequence continues at coordinate 1,598 of JAPKEL010000093.1, forward strand.
ATCCTCTGGGGTGATGGTTTGGGCAGCAGCTAATGACGTTGGCGAGTCAGATGCAAGTGCCATGGCAGGCTTACCAGAGTTATTTCCTGATCTTGGGGAGGCATGGATAGTAGCAAATGTTGTTCAATACACTGGCGACTCAGATTTATCAAATGCCATTTCATCAGAATTTACGCTAAAAGGAAACAAATGTGGTTCAACAGCAGAATATTGCTTATCAGTAGATGGATGGGATGTTTACGCAGCAACATATGTTGACAGTGGAACTAGTCAGTACAACACTACTAGAACTTCTTATGGGTCATCTTGGTCAGCTCCAATGGTCTCTGGGGGAGTAGCATTAATGGCTCAAGCTTTCCCCAATCATACACCTGAACAATTAGTAGATAGAATATTGGCCTCAGCTAATAATGTATGGTTTACACCTGAAGGGAATACTACTTTCACAACACATGGCAATAGTATCAATCACGGTTATCACTCCACTTGGGGTCATGGAGTTCCAGATTTCTATAAAGCATTGAGTCCAATAACCTCTGACGGAAACCCTGCTTCAATGTCTTTATATACGAGTAATTCAATTCAATCGAGTGAAGCTGTTACGCTTGGCTCATCATACATAACGCCATCTGCCTCATTTGGTAATGCAATTTCTCAAGGTTTGATTGGTGAGGTTGGATACGCATACGATGCATTAAGTGGTGGCTTTAAATATGATATGTCAAGTCGTGTCAATATGACAAATAATACTGCACCATCTATTAATTTATCTTTAGAATTATCCAAGTTAAATTCTCAATTACCAGTTGGTCATAACTCAGATTGGAAGCAAAATTTTAGTAAGGTCTTATCCACATTATCCAAA
>JAPKEL010000094.1 GCA_028822065.1 Woeseiaceae bacterium
ACCTGCATAATCATATCTCCGCCAGTCACATAGGGGGGCATTGTTTCCATTACTTCCATTTTCCCAAACATCCCGCCAATTCCACTAGGCGCATACATTTTATGCCCCGAAAAAGTATAGAAATCACAGTTAATATCCTGAACATCTACTTTCATGTGCGGGGTGCTTTGGGCACCATCTATGAGGACTTTTGCTCCGACAGCATGCGCCTTACGCGTAATTTCATTTACTGGATTGATTGTTCCTAAGGCATTCGACACATGGTTCACCGCAACAATACGAGTCTTGTTAGTTAGTAACTTGTCATATTCTTCCATGACGAGTTCGCCGTTATCAGCAACTGGAATAACCTTAAGTGTTGCTCCTTTCTCATCACACAGTACCTGCCATGGAACCGTGTTGGCATGATGCTCAATATTGGAAATGATAACCTCATCTCCAGAATTCACGAATTTACGGCCAAAACTATGCGCGACCAGATTAATTGATTGCGTTGTACCGCTTGTAAAGACAATTTCCTGCCGCGTTGGTGCACCCAAAAAATCAGCGACTTTCTGACGCGCCTCCTCGTAAAGTTGAGTTGAATGCTCGCATAATCGATAAGAACCACGTCGCACCGTCCCATATTCATCTGAATCGAATTTCCTTACCCGCTCGATTACCTGTGTGGGTTTGTGAGTCGTCGCCCCATTATCTAGATAAATTAGCGGTTTGCCTCCCATCTCTTTTGATAGTAAAGGAAAATCGGCACGAATTTTATCAACATCAAGGATCGGATTATCTATAGAAATAGTATTAGTATCACTCATTATTAGCTTCCAGTTTTTTCAGTAAGGTTTCATCGAGTTCTTTTACAACTGGCTCAAAAGGAATTTTCTGAACAATACTCCTGGCAAAACTTCGAGTGAGAATTTCCTTTGCAATAGGCTCCGAAAGTCCCCTTGTTTTTAAATAAAAAAGTTGATCGTCATCCAATTGACCGACTGTCGCACCGTGCGCACATTTGACATCATCTGCAAAAATCATCAAGTTTGGTTTGCAGTCTGCATGTCCTTCATCAGAAAGCATTAAATTGTTGATGAGTTGATCAGAGTTGGTTAACTGTGCTCCTTTATTAACCACAACGGTCCCATCAAAGCTAGCTCGCGCTCGATCATTTATAATATTTTTAAAATATTGATGGCTAGTACAGTTTTCTACTTCATGGTGAACACGGACGAACTGATGGGATTGTTCATCTTCCTCTAACACACTTACTCCATTCAGTTCCATTTCTGCTCCAGGTTCATTCAACCAAACTTCATTATGATTGCGAACCAAACGCGTCCCACTCACAGTCTGATACCCCAAGTACTTGCTATCACGTTTTAAAAAAATTCTGTTTTTTGAAAAATTCCAAGCATCTTTAGAGTCTGCTTCTATTTGAATATGAGTCAAGGTTGCATTATCCTCAATAACCATGTCTTGAACTGAATTAACAAAATAGTTACTTCCATCACCGACATACTTAACAATTAGTTTTAATTCAGATAAAGGCTCAAGATGAATATACGCTCTTGGCACTGTCATCACTGGCCCACTGTCTCCGCCACTTGAAACATTAAGAATCTGCAATGGAACTTCAACTTGTTTATCTCTACTGACTTTGACCATAATTCCCTGCTTCATAAAAGCACTATTAATAGAAGCAAACACATCATTTTCTTGCTCAATACTTTTCTGTAAAATATTTTTAAATGATTCATCTTTTACCGCTTCTATCAAAGATCCAATCTTGACACTAGTACCAAGTGCAGTGGCATCAGACAACTCAGGACACAAAGCACCATCCACAAAAGTCAAATGACTCCGCTCGCAGCCCGCATAAACATGCTGCTTAACAAAACTATTTTGAACTGAGTTTTCTGTTTTTAGAGAAAATGATGTGTCTGCCAGACCCTTCGTGTTCACAAAGGTATACATCTCATGTTTACGGTGGGGGAACTTTAAGCTTTCGAATATATCAAGAGCCTTCTTATTAAATGGTAATAGATCAGCACTAGGTTGATCCGCATCAAGAAATTGTTTATGGAGAGCAAGTACAGCAGACTCGGCACCATTTTTAGACTCTTCAATTACGCTCGACATAAAATTTCCTCAATTCGCTGTAGTTAACCAGTCGTAACCCTGCGCTTCCAATTCATGCGCTAGTTCTTTACCGCCCGACTTAATAATTTTTCCACCACCGATAACATGGACAAAGTCCGGTTTGATATGATCCAGCAATCTCTGGTAATGAGTAATTAGAATGAGCGCATTATCATCGCCATTTAACTTATTAACTCCATCGGCAACGATGCGGAGAGCATCAATATCCAAACCAGAATCGGTTTCATCAAGAATGGATAGTACTGGCTTTAAGATAGCCATTTGAAGAATTTCATTTTTTTTCTTTTCGCCACCAGAAA
>JAPKEL010000095.1 GCA_028822065.1 Woeseiaceae bacterium
CTCCCTCACACATCAGAGAGGATTTGGATTTAAACCTTTACTTTCATACTTGGGTAATACTCCATTACACTGGCATCGGCATTAATTTTAGCAAAAATAGGGAATTCGCTATCATCCCACTGCCTTAATTTAAGTCTCTCCGTTCTAATTCAACCACTTTTTTCATGAACCCTACTCATACCATCTTTGCCGTATAACGCATCTTTCCTGATCTTACTTTTACTTTAACGGATTCTATTCCATCAATAATAGGCTTTAAGTTTTCATCACTCATAAGATTTAGAATTCTATTTACGGTTATGTGGTTGATTTAAATCAATTTCAGGGCCTTGTGGTATTACTCCAGATGGATTTACAGATTCATGACTTTCGTAATAGTGTTTTTTTATTTGCTCCATATTAACAGTTGAAGCTATTCCTGGTTGCTGATAAAGATCTCTTAAATAATTTGAAAGGCAAGGGTAATCTGCAATTCTGCGAATATTACACTTAAAATGCCCCACATAAACAGGATCAAATCTAATCAATGTCGTAAACAACCTCCAGTCGGCTTCTGTTATTGCATTACCAGTTAGATAACGTTTTGAATCTAAAATGCTCTCTAGCCAATCTAAAGTTTCAAAAAGTGGAGTAATTGCCCTGTCGTATGCTTTTTGGCTAGTTGCAAAGCCACAACGATAAACGCCATTATTAACGTTTTTATAAACTCTTGTATTTATTGCATCAATCTCTTCGCGTAATGGGGCTGGATAATAATCATCCTTGTTTCCTGTAATGTCATTAAAAGAAGAATTCATCATTCTAATAATTTCTGAAGATTCATTATTGACAATTGTCTGATTTAACTTATCCCATAATACTGGCACAGTAACCAGACGATTAAAATTTATATCAGCTTTTTGATACAACTGATATAAATATTTAAATCCATATAAATGATCTTCTGTAGAGCCAGGATACTCATCAAAAACCCAACTTTCTGCTGGCATCAATGGATGAACTATAGACAATGAAATAAGTGACTCTAATCCCTTTAACTTTCTGAAAATAAGTGCTCTATGGGCCCAAGGGCAAGCATGTGAAATATAAAGATGGTATCTACCGGGTTCAGCAGAAAAACCTCCTATACCGGATTCACCGGGACTTCCATCAGCAGTAATCCAGTTTCTAAAGTTAGAATCAGTTCGAATAAACTCACCATCTCTCACTTTCAACTTAACATTCTTCATAATATCTCCATACAATTTATTTTCATATATACGCAACTGCTTGATTTGCCGCTTCAACTTTTTGTTCACCGCCTTGACCAAAAATACCATCTGCAACAATCATCTCGACATCGCTTATCCCGATAAAGCCCAGGAAAAACTTCAGCCATCCAGACATAAAGTCAATATCACCACCAATTGTTGTGCCGCCAGATACCGCAATGATATAAGCCTTCTTGCCTTTTAACAGTCCTTCTGGTCCATTTTCGCCATAACGAAATGTTGTGTCTGCACGCGCTACTAAATCAGCCCATGCCTTAAGAGACGCTGGTGGACCAAAATTGTAGACAGGCGCGCCAATAATAATTGTATCCGCGTCCTGTAATTCCTTGATCAGCACATCCGCCAGATGAGCAGTTTGATTCTTTGCCTGTTCTTTGGTGCGCTCATCTATTGGCGTGCCAACAGCAGCTAGGCTTGATCCGCTGATAAACTCCATATTCTGATTAAGATCACGCTCTATCAATACTTCCCCTTTGGTTTTGAATTTCTCAGCCAGCATCGAGCTCAAAGTACGTGAGACTGAGTCTTCGTCTCTAACACTGGCATTGATAATAAGTGTTGTTATGGTAATTCTCCTTTTTTGTATTTTTTGCGGATTTAGGTTATGAAACATTCATTAGGCTATAAGGAAGGCTAATAAAAAAAACTAACTCTTTTCAGAGGCGCCTAACTGATCTCTATAAAAATAAAGAATATAGGCGGCTAAAACCCCCAGAGTTATTGCGGCAAAAACCCCTGGAATGCTTAACGCAATATGAGCAATGAAAGCTCCTATCATGGTGCATACAAGAAGTGCTGCTCCAAAAACTTGTTTGTTGGGTAGCCATATCAATACAACTGCAGTAACTTCGATTATTCCTGTTACATATCTGAACCACTGTCCCCATCCGATCATCTCATACATACCAACCATTTGTTCAGCGCCTATAATTTTAAAAGCACCTGCACTTAAAAAAGCTAGCGATAAAAGAATTTTTACAAGTGGAATTAGATATTTATTAATTTTGTTCATACATCCCCTAATTTGTTAAAGATAGCCCTCAAAAGAGGGCTACACTATATTTACTTACTCTGAGTCTCCAAACGTTGCTTCTTTTTCAGCATCTGTTTTTGCTTCATACTCTTCTGGTGTGAGCATATGCCAACCAATACAGTCACCAGTTGGTGACCTA
>JAPKEL010000041.1 GCA_028822065.1 Woeseiaceae bacterium
TTCTCGCATCTTCTGCATTGACTGACGGCATCAAAAATGCCTCTTTTTCTTTTCCTATTAAAAGCATGCAGGGCCTTTCATCGGGGTAGGGGTTGAAACCTAAGAGCCAGTTCATATGTGTTCCAGGTCCAAGAACCACTAAGTCAACGTTGTTATCTTTCATTCTAACTCTTAGCGAGTCTATTTTATTTTGCATAAATTCTCCATAATCTGATCTGTACCTAATAAAAAAATTATAAGCCTTAACTAGGCCTCTTTTAGGCCATAAACTTTTCTTGCTACTTCTGGCGTTATGAGTTCATTTCTAAGATCTTCTTTTACCAGCGCTTGGTCTCTAGATTTTGGGTCTCCCAAGCCACCCCCATTTCCAGTAACAACTCTAATGACGTCGTCTTTTTTAAGGCTTAACCCTGAAACAAATGCAAACCTTTCGCTTTTTCCGTTTACAGGCAGATGTTCAACATAGTTTGATGATCCTTCGTTGCCACCATCAAGAGACCAAGCAGGAAATTTTGATCTTGTGTATCCAGCTGTTAAGTATCCATCTTCAGCACGAATCCTGTAGTCCATAACAATTCCCCTACCGCCAGTATATTTACCTTCTCCTCCTGGCTCAGTATTAAGGGATAGTTGATCAACCCAAAGTCCGTTTCTTGATTCATTAATTTCAGCAGGGCAGTTATAGGTTTCTCCATGAAACCCACTAAACATAGCATGATTTCCATCTGACCCATCTCTTCCTCCCCAGCCTCCCACTTGAGCTTCAATTATAGTATATTGACGGCCCGTATCTGGATGGGTGCCTCCAATAAACGTACCACAAACCGAGGCAAAATGACCAGCAGACAATCTTTCAGGCATATACTTAGCCAGACATCTCCACATAATGTCGTAAACTCTAAGCTCTACTTCATAATAAAATCCTACTGGAGCTGGCTCTTGTGCATCAAAAACCGTTCCAGGCGTAGTAATGAGTTTTATAGGTCTAAAAGAGCCACCGTTACATGGCGAGTAAGGATCAGTCATTGATTTAAAAATCATTTGAGCAGAAACCATTACTCCATCCCGAGTTGTATTGACAGGGGAAGAAAGCTGGGCTGGATTATCTCTTAGGTCGACAGTGAATAGGTCGTCACTAATTGTTATTTTAACATTATAAAAACTACCATCATCTTGCTCCTCTGAAAGCTCAAAAACTCCTTTAGGTAATTTTGATAGCTCATTTCTAGAAGCTTTCTCACCAAAGTCCATAAAGTCCACCATTGCTTTCTCAAAAACATTGGCGCCATATTTTTTAGCTATCTCTTGAAGTCGCTTAGCTCCAATTCTAACAGCTGCTATTTGAGCCCAAACATCTCCATGTATTGTTTCTGGCATTCTCGAGTTGACTATAAGAATATCCATAACGGCTTGAATAGTTTGGCCTTTGCTAATAACCTTTATAGCTGGTAATCTTATCCCTTCTTGAAAAATTTCAGTTGCGTCACCTGTTAGTGATCCTGGAGCCATTCCACCAACATCAGAATTATGTGCAATGTCTGCAGTCCAAGCTATAAGCTTTCCATCAGAAAAAACTGGCATTATCAGGACAATATCATTCAAATGTGTAACACCACCATAATAGGGGTCATTAGTTATAAATACATCTCCTTCTTGAATATCTCCAGGCTTATTGAATTTCTTAATTATCACTTTAACTGATTTATCAAGAACGCCAACAAATGCAGGTATTCCTGCTCCAGATGAGGCAATTTCACCCTCTGCATCCATTATTCCGGTGCCCATATCTAAAACCTCATAAATGATTGAGCTCATGGCCGTTTTTTGTATTGAAGCAAACATTTCGTCAGCTGTGGCTTGAAGTGAGCTTTGAATAATTTCAAGAGTAATGGGATCGTATTCTATTTCATTTTTCATTTTTATCTCCTTAAAGAGCAGCTATATAAAGCCACTATAACTATACTTCTATATGTATATTAGCGTAACCATCAATATACACTTTATTATTTGGGTGAATTACAGTAGTTGAGCCAGAATCTTCAATGATTGCTGGTCCAACAAACTCCATACCCGGTAATAGTTTGTCGCCATCATAAAGAGTAGCCTGGTGAATTCCTTCTAGAGCATAATCAACTTCTCGTTCGCCCTTTCTAGCTACAGACTCATTAATTCCCTGATTTGGGAGCTCTTTCATAGTTAGCTTGCCAACTTCAGATGTCGCAACAACATGAATTCCAACTAATTCAACTCCTACCTCAAGACGATACGTATATTCATGTTCATAAGTCTTATGAAAATCAGCTTCGATTAAACTTATTTGCTCGTCTGAAATTACACCTCCAGAGAGCCTTACCTCTGTTGTGTGCTCCTGGTCTTTGTATCGAAAATTACCATAACGAGTAAATGTTATGCTTGTCCTGTCTAGCCCCTCTGACTCAAATTGTTCTATTGCTTGAGATTCAACAGTTGAAAAGGCAGCCTCTATACTGACGCCAGACCCCGCAATTAGGTCTACTAGATGGGTTATAAAATAGTCTCTTCTTAAGTCAGACATCATCATACCCCACGCAGAAAAAACTGAAGCAGCAGCAGGAATGACAACTTTTTTGACTCCTAATTCTTGGGCTAATGCTACTGCATGCATCCCGCCTCCACCTCCAAATGCAACCAGTACAAAATCTCGAGGATCAAACCCTCTATTAAGAGATACAAGCTTTAATGCGTTAATCATGTTATTGTTTGCAATGCGAATAATGCCTCTAGCGGCCTCGATTTGGCTGACTCCTAACTTTTCTCCGACTTTGCTTAAGGCGGAATTTGAAGCCTTCATATCTGCCTTAATAGAGCCTCCACAAAAGTAGTCACTATTTATACGTCCCATTACTAAGTTGGCATCTGTAGTGGTAGCTTCAATGCCACCTTTGCCGTAAGCTGCTGGACCTGGTATAGCTCCAGATGATTGAGGTCCAACATGGAGTTTACTAAACTCATCAACCCATGCGATAGAACCACCTCCATTTCCTATTTCAACTAAATCTACAACAGGAACCATAATCGGATAACCCGCACTTTTTCCATCTCTTTCAATCCAGTAGTTGGTCATAATGCGGACTTGACCATTCTCAATGAGTGAGCATTTTGCAGTTGTTCCTCCGATATCTAAAGCCAAGACATTTGGCTCATTAATTAACTTACCGAGCTCTGCCGCACCCCAAAAACCAGATGCTGGACCAGATTCAACCATTGTAATAGGGGTACGAGCTACTGATTCTAAAGAGTCCACTCCACAATTTGACTGCATAATATAGGGACTTCCTTTAAAACCTTTGTCTTTTAAGCCGCTAGCAAGTTTTCTTAAGTATTTTTCTGCCGATGGCTGGACATATGCTGAAAGAACCGTAGTGCTTGTTCTTTCATATTCTCGCCACTCTCTGGTAATCTGATGAGAAGCAACTGTTGCAACTTCAGGCCATAATTGTTTTATTTTAGTTATTACCATTTTCTCATGGTCAAAGTTGGCATAACTATGTAAGAAACAAACAGCAACTGCTTCGACACCATTATCTCTAAAACTATCAAGAATTTTTGGCAGTAATGACATATCTAAAGGCTCACTTTCTTCACCTCGATAACTCATTCTTCCAGGTAATTCTCTACGCAAATATCTTGGAACAAATGGCTCAGGCTTCTGATAGTGTAAATTAAAAAAGTCTGGCCTGTTGCCACGAGCAATTTCAAGGCTATCACGAAATCCCTTGGTTGTTATTAAGCCAACCTTGACGCCTTTTCTTTCTGTAATTGAATTAATAACAACGGTAGTTCCATGTGCCAAAAAATCAACCTCGGAAGGGTCTACCCGTCCTTTTTCTAGAACATTTAAAACACCGGTTTCAAAATCTGGAGGAGTTGTATCGGTCTTTGCGGTAACAATTGAATGTTTCCCTGTTTCTGTATCAGTTTTGAAGCATACAAGGTCAGTAAATGTTCCACCAACATCTGTTGCTACGCGAATAGTATTTTTTTGCATTATTATTTCTCCGTATTTTCTTCAAGCTTATGTAACAAAAAACAGACAATCGCAGGCAGTTGTATTCCATTAAATGCTGCAATTCGTTGATTCGTATAGTAACCCTCTTCATGTAGACAATTTAAAGTGCCAAGTAATTTTTCACCAAGAAAAATGGGGATATTCACTACAGATTCACATCCAAGATTTTTAATTAGCTTATAGTCATCAAAAACCTTTGAGATTTCTTTTATTGTGTTAGCGACAAAGACATTACCTTTTGTGATCACTGCTTCAGTCCAAGGACCTTCCTCTATATCCTTTACTCCAGAAACAGGGTAATCATTTGGCATATTTGAATAAATTCTCTGAGCTTTCGCAGAAGATATGTCAAAAGTTGTTAATGTGAATAACCGGACACCTATATTATTCTCTACCAATTGGTGTAAAGCATTAAGAGCATCGATTGATCGCCCATCTGAGTTTGAAAGTGTCAGTAAAAAATCTGGTTTTTCAGTCATAGTATCATTCCTTTTCTTTGATTTGGTTAAGTAGTTGGATTTCATCTTCGGAAATAACTGGGATAGCTGATAGTAGTCTTTTTGTATAAGAATGTACAGGTTTACTGAATAACTCATTTACACCATTCAATTCAACTAATTTACCTTCTTTAAATACGGCAACATAATCAGCAATATTTCGAACTACTGCAAGGTCATGAGTTATAAATAAGAAGCTTAAACTACGCTTTTTTCTTAATTTTTGAAGTAAAGAAAGAACCCTTGACTGAACCAGCACATCAAGTGAAGATGTAGGCTCATCAAGGACAACTAACTCAGGAGCACATGCTAATGCTCTAGCAATAGCTACACGCTGGAGTTGTCCACCAGACATTGTCGATGGAGATCGTTTAGAATAATTTGACGTCAGCCCTACTTCGGAGAGTAATTCGCTTACATGATTGTTTCGTTCATTAGCATGTCCAATTCGATGAACATCTAATGGTAGTCGCAAAGACTCTCCAATAGATCTACTGGGGTTTATCGAAGATAAGGGGTTTTGTTGAACAAACTGAATATCTTTACGGTGACTAAGTAATCTCTTTGAAGGGAGTGTGCTTCCTTTAAACGAAATTTCACCATCCGATTGAGGGTATATTCCCATAATAATATTTGCAAGTGTGCTTTTTCCTGAACCAGACTCTCCAACAATTGCAAGACACTCGCCTTTGTTAAGATCAAGTGAAACCTGTTGTAATGCCTGTATCTCGTAATCACCAAGACTAAACGATTTACTCACATTTTTTATTGATAATAGTGGCTTGCTCATTGTCCTATTTCTCGATCTTTATGATGAAATGCGGGTTGCTTAAATAAAGAGCTATCATCTGAAGCATCAAAAAAGCTTTTACTGGTAATTTTAGGCACTGCATTCATTAATGCTTTTGTATAAGGATGTTTAGTGTTTTCAAAAATTGAGCTAGTCGAGCCTGACTCAACTATACGGCCTTTGTAAATAACATAAACTCTATCTGCAAATTGGCGTACAACGCCAAGATTGTGTGAAATAAACAATACGGCTGTGTTGTTTTTCTTTACTAAATTATGCATCAATTTCAAAGTTTGTGCTTGCACTGTTACATCTAATGCAGTACCTGGCTCGTCTGCAATTAATAATGCAGGTTTATTTGCCAATGCCAATGCAATCATAACTCTTTGGTTCATTCCGCCAGAAAGTTGAAAGGGGTATGATTCAAGAACTCTTTTAAACTCAGTTATAGATACTTCCTCTAGTAATTTACTTGCTTTTATTAAAGCAAGCTTCTTACTAATATTATGTGTACCACGGTTTAGAATCTCATGAAAAATTGTTCCAATTTTATAGACTGGATTCATGGATGAAGTTGGGTCTTGGAATATCATTGATATCTCTCTTCCGCGCAAAGATTCTATTTGGTTTCCTGTGGCTGCCTCAAGTTCTATGCCTCTAAATCTCACAGAGCCTTTTACTATAGCGCCTTTTTGACTCTGTAAAAGCCCTAATATAATCCTTGCTATTACAGATTTTCCTGATCCTGACGCACCAACTAATGCAACACGCTCACCACGATTAATAGATAAATTAATATTATCTAGAACATCAACTGTTTCTGTAAGACCTTGAAAACTTAAACTTAAATTTTGAATGTCTAAGATTGAATCGCTCATGAGTCAGTATCCATCATATCTCTCAACGCATCCCCAACAAGATTAAACCCAAATACTATAATCAAAATTGCCAAACCTGGAAAAACTGTCAGCCACCATGAATCGGGTAAATACCGTGCTCCTTCAGCAACCATTGAGCCTAAATCTGGAGTAGGGGCTTGAACACCTAGCCCTAAAAATGACAAAGAAGATACAATTAGAATAACAAAACCAAAGTCTAGCGTCATCTTTGTAATTATTGCATGAGTACAGTTTGGCAAAATTTCTCGGAACATTACGTGCCATCGTGATGCACCAACAACTTCAGCAGCCACTACATATCCTTCTTCTTTCTCTGATCTTGTAAGGTTATAGATAAGTCTAGTATACCAAGGCCACCACATAGCAGTTACTGCAAGCATTCCATTTAAAAGGGTTGGCTCAAGTAAACCCATAACTGCCATTGCAAGAACCAATGGAGGAATAGAAAGAAAAACGTCTGTTATTCTCATCAGCACAAAATCTAACTTTCCACCAGAATATCCAGCCAAAAGACCCATAAACACACCAATTGGAACTGAGATAATTAACACAACAACACCTAGCATTATAGAAATTCTAAAGGCGTAGATAATTCGCGTGAATAAATCACGACCAACTAAATCTGTACCCATAATGTTTGTCAAATTTGGTGCTTGATTGAAATTAGAAAAATCGACCACTGCACCCTTATGTAAAGGAAATGGAGTAATAAAATCAGCGAAAATGGCGGAACCAAACACAAGTGAGATAAGCAGTAGCCCCATAACCGAAAGTGGATTCGCTAATAAAATTTTAATCTTAAGTTTCATTTAGGCCTTTGTGAATATCGAATTCGTGGATTTAGAAAAGCAATTAAAAGATCAACAATGATATTTACCAGTACAAAAGTTAAAGAAATAACTAGGACAGTTCCAACAATTGCATTGAGGTCTTTACGTAAAATAACTGCAACGCCATAGCGAGAGAGTCCTGGCCATGCAAAAACTGCTTCAACCAAAAATGCATTACCAAGCATGGCAGCAAAATCCAATCCAATAATTGTTAAGGAAGGAATTAAGGACGGTTTAAAAGCATAGCGTGAAGCAATTCGAAATTGAGAAACCCCATAAGCACGCATCATCTCTATGTAAGGCTTATTATAAGTTTCAATCATATTGGCACGAGTAAGTCGTGCGGCTTGTCCAATACCTGATAGAGCCAGTGCAAATGCAGGTAAAAATATATGCCAAGAAGCGTTAAAAAATGCATCAATATTTCCATCTATGAGTGTATCAATAAGCAAAAATCCTGTTACTGCTTTTATCACATAAATATCTTCTATCCTTCCAGCTACAGGGAATATCGGTAAAAAGTAAGCAAATAATAGCATCAAGATAACTGCCCAAACAAAGCTTGGAGCTGATACACCTAAAAGTGAAACAACTCGAAGTAAATTATCGATAAATTGACCTTTATATCGCGCAGAGATCATTCCAAGTGGAAGCCCTATGCAGATCATCATAATTCCAGCAACAATAACAAGTTCAAGAGTTGCGGGGAGAAACTGTGCAATATCAATTGTAACAGGTCGATTTGTATAGAGAGAGACCCCCAAGTCTCCTTGAGAAATATCTCGCACAAAGTAACCATACTGTACATAAATTGGATCGTTTAAGTGTAAAGTCTCACGTAAGATTTCCACTTGCTCAACAGTTGCATTCGGACCTAGAGCTATTCTTGCTGGATCTCCTGGTATTACCCTAGCAATTGCAAAGATAAGCATTGAGACGCCAATTAGCACTACTAGTGCTAGACTTATGCGTTGTACAATTAAACGAAGAATTGGTGGCATGTTTCAATAAATAATTAATAAAACGAATAGCAACTGGGTGAAATAAATCACCCAGTTGCGAGAGTTTGCTTTCTGATTAATCCTTAACAGACATTAATCGGAAGCTAAAGCCCATGCCATCAAGTCCAAAGGCATGTTTAGGATTTGTCAACGCTGGTGCGCTAACACGATTACTTGCTGCAAATATCGATTGACGATCAAATGCATATACAGTAGGTGCAATTGCCATTAAATGATTGTTAAGCCCTGCATATACCTGTTCACGTTTCGATGCGCTTGTAACACTTCTACCAGCATCTAACAACGCATCAACAGCAGCATCATCAAGGTATTCCGGTGATTGCCAAGTTCCTGGGTTTGAGGAATGATACATACCATAAATCAATGTATCTGGATCTCCTGTTACAGCGTTAACAAAAAGCTGAGAAACATTTGGGGTATTTTCAGGTTTTGAAACCTGTTCTGCAAATAATGCCCAAGGTAGTTTTATGATTTCACCTTTAAAGCCCAACTCGGTAAAGTTAGCCAACATTAGCAATGCAATACGCTCCTCTAAAGGAACTTCAGCAATCCATGAAAGCTCAAGAGTATGATTACCGGCTTCATATTTACAATTTGCCAAATGTTGTTTTGCAGCAGCCATATCTTGCTTAAGTTCTTGGCCTGCAGGATTTGATCCAAACATTCCAATTGGTATTGCTCCTGTAGAGCCTCTTCCAGATGAAACTTCGTCATTTATCGCGATCATCTTAACTACGGCTTCATAGTCAAATGCACTGGAAAGAGCTAAACGACAATTTACATCGTCCAATGGCGCTTTAGTGGTATTCAACTTAAGATAAAAAGCCCCTGTTCCAGATTCAGAAAACAATTGTGCTCCTTCTTTTGCTAAAGCACCCATTACTTCTGGTGGTAGCCACTGTGAAGAAATGTCATGCTTTCCTTGTGCAATCAATGTACGAACTGTTGCCGCTTCTAATCCATAACGCAAGCGAACAGTATTTGGTGCATCGCTTGCAACCCCTAAAAAGTAAGTAGAAGACTTTTCCATTACAGTTTCTTCTAGTGGGTTGTGAGCTGTGACTCTATAGGCACCAGTTCCTGCACTATTTTGTGATAGGTAGGCCTGACCCCAGTCACCCATTTCACCATCACCATCAGCTAGGTTCTTCATTACTAATTTCTTGTCAATAATTGGTAAGCGAACCAAAGAGGATATAAACGGTGCATATGTTTTAGATAAATTGAACTGCACGGTACTATTATCAATTGCAGTTGCTGAATCAACAACAACAAAGAGGTAAGATAGTCCACTACCTAGGGCTTTCATTCTATCTAACGAAAACACTACATCTTCAGCAGTTAATGAATTTCCACTTTGGAATTTCACATCCTTGCGAAGAGAAAAGGTATAGGTATTGCCATTTTGAGACCAACTTGTTGCCAAGTGAGGTGCACTACCAGGACCACCCTGAACAGGCAAAATCAAAGTATCGTAAACGTTAAACATTAGTATTGAGTCGGCATAGTCTGATGCCTTACCCGGATCAAGTTCACCTACTGCAACCTCGTCTAATCTCAACGTTCCGCCCGCATTAGCCTGAACGGAATAACCGAGCAATGCAACCAATATCGCTAAAAGCGGTATTTTGAATTTTGAAAAAAATTTCATTTCATTTCTCCTTTATTATTAATATAACCAGTTTAGATTTGTCTAAAAAACCATCTAAACACCTTTATGCCCAACATTTATGCTGGGAATCTTTTTTAAAGCTTGTTTGTCACCAAATACAACCATCATTATTGTTGCGTTTTCCACTGGATTTAATACTTATTAAACAATTATACGATTTCCAAAATGATAGTCTTCTTTAAACAAACCAAAGCGATTAATATCATTTTCAGGTGGGGCTTCAGTGCTCCATTGCCTTGAAGGTTTCCAACCAAATTGATTCTTTAAAATAGCGGCCTGTTCTGCTTGTTTTAATGCAGCTATTGCAGGGTCTATGACTGGAATATTAAATTTATTTTGAATTTTTTCAAAAAAACCAGATTCCAATGTACAGCCTAATATTATAGATTCTGCTCCATCTTCTTCTATTGCTAGGCGAGCAGCCTCCATTAATTTTTTTTCTGTGAGCTTATGGTCTATTTGAAACTCTGGAACAGTCATGCCAACATCTCTAAATGAAGCCAAATGCCCTCCAAAACCATACCCCATAACTGTCGATTGCATTTCATGCTGCCATTTTTTTTGTCCTATAATCACAGAGAAAGAGTTTGATAACTTTAATGCGATTTCGATCGAGGAATGGCATGGTCCAACAACAACCATATCGCCCGAAATTTCTCTAGAATCTAATAAGAATGGGTCGTAAAAGCATCCAATAATTAGCGCATCAAATCCTTCAATTGACGCTTGTCTTGTTGCCTTAATAAGATCTGAAGCTATAAGTGCATTATAAGCTCTGTACTCTAGATTATCCATTTGTCCAACTGATGGAGAAAGTGAAGTTACTTGAACTTCTGAATTGGGAAACTTGTGCTTTCTTATCATTTCTGCAAAAAACGAATCATAAGCATCAGACCCTAACGGGTTTAAAAACATTATTTTTTGTGCAGAATTATTATTATTCATTGTTAAAAATTCCATTTAATATATTGAGTTTAGATTTGTCTAAAAAAACCATCTAAACACCTTTATGCCCAACATTTATGCTGGGAATCTTTTTTAAAGCTTGTTTGTCACCAAACACATCCATGGTGCAAACATGCAAAATTGTTGTTGTCTTATCTGTGTGATTCCATGCTGAATGTTCACGTGATGAATCAAAATGAATTGAATCGCCTGTTTCAAGCTCTGTTTCTTCACCCTCAATAATGATATTAAGAGAGCCGTCTAGAATGTAAAAAAACTCTTCGCCTTCATGTTGTATTGACTCTGATTTATGTCCAGGCAGCTCATGCATAATCACGCTATTTATTACGCTTCCCGGAAAAGAAGTAGAAAGGCGCTCATAACTGAGCCCCTTGTGGTTTAAAGAATATTGAGCTCGCTTTCTATTGCGAGTATAAATTGAGTCATCATGTGGTTGACTAAAAAAATGGGAAATATCAGTTTCAAGTGTTTTTGCAATCGAGGCAAGTGAGGAAAGCGAAGGTGACACAAGATCACGCTCAACTTGTGAAATAAAACCGACGGATAAACCAGCCTTATCAGCAACATCCTTCAAGGATAAATTCAATGCTTTACGATGTTCTCGTAATGCGCTACCGAGCTTATGATTACCTTCAGGATCGGCCTTTACTGTATTACTATTTAGAGTCATATCTAGTATAAATTATTTTAGTTAGTATTAATATATTAACATATTCATACTAATTAATTGCAATAATTTTACATATACTAAAATAATTATAGTATATGTAAAAATAATTATGATACGTTTGTTACCTATTATAGTAATTGTAGATAGATAGTAAACAACAGTAAAGTCCAAATCTTCTCTGATGTGTGAGGGAGGGTTTATTAATACTTAGGTGAACCTGAGAGCGGCTAAGTCAACGTTATTGTCTTTCATTCGAGCGCGCAGAGAATTTATTTTATGTTG
>JAPKEL010000042.1 GCA_028822065.1 Woeseiaceae bacterium
CTCGAATCCTTGTTGTCGGAAGTATTATTTTTCTTATAGAAAAATTCATGTTCAAAAACTACATTTTGCGTAGTCACCGGCTCTCGCTCTAGAAATCTTGGTCGATAGACTAGGTTTCTTATTTCTCTGCCTATTATACTGTGCATAAAGTCAAGGCCGTCAGGATTAAAGGAGGCGCGATTGATATTTTTAGCTAAGCCTCTTTTTGATACATTGAAGTTGAAAGTAACATGGGCTTTTTCGTAACCTGGAGGAGCTTCATCTTGAGAGGTGATAGAAGTGTCTTCAAAAAATTTTGGTGGATATATGGTTTCTAGGATTACAGGTTGCTCCAGAGCAAAGGCTCTGAATTCAAGTTTTAATTCATCTTCTGAGAGGAGGTCCCAGATTTCTCTATACACATTATAAGATCGGTTAGCTCTGTCACTCATTACATAATAATCAGCCAATATAATTTTTGTTTCAGCAATATCTTGCCAGGTTGCCTCTGGATTATTTTCGGCTATTCGGATGGCTTTTTTTAAATACGAATCACCTTTTGAGACAGTTGGCAACTCATCGTAACCCATGGTATTAAAATGAATAAAAAGATAAGATTTTCCCAGTTCTGTAAGTGGCTCGATTAGATCAATGCTGTCCTTGCCTTTCTGTTTTTGAGTGATCGTTATTATTTTCCGCCATGTTCTTCTTTCTTTTTCGAATAATGCTGATTTTCTTTGGGACCGGGCTAGTGTCCTAAGGGCAGGAATCATTTCAAGGCTATTTAGGTCAATATTGCGAGATTGAAGGTAATAAATACGTTTCTCTATATCGGCTGCCTTTTTAGGTTCTTTTGCAGTTGCATAAACATTAGCTAACGATTGAAGATTTTCGAGTTGCTCAAGGTTATGCGGACCATCATTGACATGACTGATATGGATTGCTCGATTGTAATTATCTCTGGCTAAATCCATGCGATTCATCTTTAGTTGAGCTTCAGCAAGACCTTTTAGAGGATTGATCAGATCTTTATTGAGTCGATTTTCTATACGTTCAATTATTACAATGGCACTTTCATAGTTCAATATAGCCAATTCGTAATCTTTATGACCCTGTTGCGCCATAGCTAATTTTATTAATGCATTTGCAGATTCATGACTGTCAAGGCCGTATATTTGTATTGATTGTTCGACTATTTGTTTGGCAATTTGATCGGCTTCATCAAACATTTCATCGGCTACAGCATCTAAGTAAATCGTCGATAAATTCGTAATTTCTGCATTTCTTTCTTGTGTTAAGCCTAATCCTGAATGGAAAATTAGAACAAGTGAAAATAAGGGCAATAGAATTCGCCCAGTATTATTTTCAAAATAAAATTTATGAATTAAATTACTCATCTTTTTTTATTTTAATCAAATGCCCGCTTTTATTTACCAGCTTTGAGTATAGCCCAGCTTGAATAGAATAAAAGTATCTTAATGTTGCAGCAAATAATCTGATGTATTTTATCTGTATTAAGAGAATAAATTTAATGCATGAGGTTGTTTGGCAATTAGATTTTTTTAGAATAAAGATTTATTTTTTTGGTAGGGCTAACCATGTGCCAAGTAATATCAAAATCACTCCAAACATGGCGTATACAGTCCACTGATATTCACCAACTAGAGTGGATATTATTAGCGCTACAACTGGGAAGAGTAAGGTGATATAGGCAGTTCTAGTCGAACCAATTTTTTTGATTAACATTAAGTAGCAACCAAAGGTTATGGCTGAGGCCGCAATTGATAGATATAAGAGTGAAATTACGTAACTTAAACTTGTTTCAAAAACTATTGGTTTATTCAGCATAATAGCGAGAACGAAGGAAAGTAATGAGCCACATAACATTGCATGTGCATTGATTGTTACTATCGGGAGATTCTTACTGGTATTAATGACTGCAGTCATATTCCCAAGGGAGGCGATAATAACTGCGGTAAATAACCAGAGACCACCAGTGATAGAATTATCAGAATTTTCGAGATCTTTAAGTTCTGGCCAAAACATAAAAATAATGCCAGTTATCCCTATAATTGCGGCCAGCATAACTCTATTTTCAATAGCTTTGGCAAAGAAAATACGCTCAAAAAAAGCATTAAAAATAACGATGAGGCTAAAGAGAACTGCAGCTAGGCCACTTGCAACATAATTCATCCCGTAATACGTAAAGAGGTAGTTAAGACAGAACATCGAAACTCCCATAAGAACAATCATTGGGTAATAAGTTAATTTTATTCGAAGCTGCTCTTGTTTAAAAAATGCATAAGCAAATAAGGCCATGGAGGCTATAAAAAATCGATAAGCCACAGATAATTCTTCAGAAACAATTCCATACTGATAGGTAATGGCAATCCACGATGAACCCCATATTAATATTATTAGGACGTAAAGAAATGAAATCGGCATAAAAGTTTTGATGTTAGCGAGATTGGAATGCGTTACATTGTATGGAAAATTATGCTCATTGTATTCTTTTATTGTTGGGTTGGCTGGCGATTAAAAGATGTTAAGGAACTCTATATATAATAATAAATATTCGATTATGGAAATTACAGATAAATTTATTGAACCTTTGCCCTCAGCTACTGTTTTATTAATTCGTGATGCAGAAAAAGGTCCCGAGGTGCTATTAGTTTTGAGACGAAAAGAGACAGTTTTTGGAGCTAACTACGTATTTCCTGGTGGAGGTGTTGATCCAGTTGATGAAATGGCTGAGCATTATTTGAATAAAGAAGAAAAAGTATTTATCAATAGACAATTTGCAGTCAGCTCAGGCGGTTTTGCTTATTATAGTGCGGCGATTCGTGAGTTATTTGAGGAAGCTGGGATTCTTTATGCAGTTAGTAGTGACGGAACGTTTCCAGATCATCTAGATTTGGATCAAATCCGCAATCAACTGAATATGAAGTCACTTTGTTGGGATCAATTTTTGAAAGAGAATCAACTTCGTTTGAATTATCAACAGCTAATATATTTCGCTTTTTGGATAACACCTTTGTATCTTTCTAGAAGATTTACGACGCGTTTTTTCTTAGCAGAAATACCAAGGAAGCAAGTTGCATCTCATTGTGGCAATGAATTAATTGATAGTTGTTGGTTGTCTCCAAAAGAAGCTTTATTAGCCAGAAGAAAGAAGGAAATTAATATACCTCATCCAACTGCAATTACTCTTATGCAAATTAGGGAATTCACTAGCACTCAAGAGATTCTTGCTTGGGCTAAGCAGAAAAATGATCTCGGAGTACCGTGCTATTTTCCGGAGCTTACTTCTTCTGAGCGAGAAGGAAATTTATTATAGAAAAAATACCCTCGCTAGCTACATTGATGTATAAGTAAATTATGAAAAATATTCCACCTATACCAGGAGAAGTCCATCAGATAAAGTCTGGGATACGTCGCTTGACCGCCCCCAATCCAGGGCTTATGACTGGTCCAGGCACTAATACCTACATTTTTGGTGAGAAGAAGATCGCCATCCTAGATCCAGGCCCAGACATTCATGAGCATATTGAGCGAATATTAGAGCTTGCGAAAGGAAATATTTTTTGGATATTAGTGACACATACCCACCCCGATCACTCGCCTGCAGTATTATCTTTAGCTAAAGCAACCGGCGCTGAAGTTCTTGGTATCTCCCCACCACATGACGGCCATCAAGATATGACATTTTCCCCAGACCGAGAATTAAAAGAAGGGGATTTGTTGTCAACCGAAGAATTTGAATTAAAGGTAATTCATACGCCAGGTCATGCTTCTAATCATCTTTGCTATCTGCATAATCAGCATCAATGGCTTTTCACTGGGGACCATATTATGGATGGCTCTACTGTAGTGATAAATCCACCCGATGGAAAAATGTCAGACTACCTTAATTCTATGACGAAACTTAAGGAAAGATCGATTAATGCTATTGCACCTGGTCATGGGAGTATCATTAAAAATCCTTACGAAGTGATTGAATGGATCATTAAACATCGCTTAGAAAGAGAAAAGATAGTTTTAGAAAGCGTGAAACAAAATCCAAATATTAATTTAAAGAATTTGGTTACATTGGTTTATGCTGATGTGGAAAAGTACTTGCATCCATTAGCTGAGAGATCGCTATTAGCACATTTACTTAAATTACAGGAGGATGATCTTGTAAAATTAAACGGTGATCAATGGGAGTTGATCCCATAATTAATATTCTAAATCACTCGATTTTCTAGAAAATAGTATTTTTCTCTAGTTATTTAATATTGAACTTGATCTATAATTAAACTTATCTTAATTTAGCAAAGATTTTTTTGCGAGTATGAATTTATGACGTTTGTGGTAACAGAAGCTTGCATTAAATGTAAATATACTGATTGTGTTGAAGTTTGCCCTGTGGATTGTTTTCATGAAGGTCCTAATATGCTGGTCATCGATCCTGATGAATGCATAGATTGTACTTTGTGTGAACCTGAATGCCCTGTCGATGCTATTTTATCTGAAGATGAATTGAGTGACGACCAACAAAAATTTCTACAAATTAATATTGAGCTTTCAGAAAAATGGCCGGTTATTGTAGAAATAAAAGATCCTCCTTCTGACGCAGATGAATGGGTGGATGTCAAAGATAAACTAGATCATCTTGAGCGCTAGGCAGCGCTCAATTAATTCTTTGCTATTAAAAATTAGTAATTATATTAACTAGTTCCGGGCTATTATCTTCTTGGAGAAAATGGCCGGCATTCTTTATAATTTTGTGGTTTGAGTGATTGCAGCCAGGTATTTGGAGTTGAAATTTTTTTGCACCTCCTCTTGTGATCGGGTCTCGATTACTGAATGCCGTTAGAAATGGTTTTTGCCATCTACTTAATTTTTCCCAGGCTTTTTTATTATTTTCAGATTCGGGATCATCAGTGCTGATGGGAACTAATTGTGGAAAAATCCTTGCACCCACTTTGTAAGAGCTGCTGGGAAAAGGTGCGTTATAGGCTTCAATAGTTTCTGTATCTAAAATCTTTATAGTGCCTTGTTGTATGATTTTTCCAATGGGGAACCATGGGCTATATTTAGCAAATAAACGCCAATAATTAAAAGCTTTTGGGATTTTCTCATTTCCTATGGGCAGCGCACCATTAGAAACTACGATCTTTGAAAATCTTTCTGAATTGCCGATTGCAACTCTCAGTCCAATAAGTGAACCCCAGTCTTGACAGAATAAAGTTATATTTTTTAAATTTAATGTTTTAAGAAATTTCTCTAACCATTGAATGTGATTTGAATATGTATAAATGACCGATGAGATAGGCTTATCCGATTTTCCAAAACCTATAAGATCTGGTGCAATTACTCTAAAACCAGCTCTTTGTAGAGGAAAAATCATATTTCGATATAAATATGACCAAGTTGGTTCGCCATGTAATAGAAGGATGACAGGGGCAGATACTGATCCTTCGTCAATGTAGTGCATTCGGAGTTTATCGATAGATACGTAATTAGATTTAAAAGGATAATCTTTTAGATTTTTAAAGCACGCATCAGGTGTTCTTAGATATTCCATGAGTTATAGATTATCATTGCTTTTATATTTTCTGTTAAATTAATTTTAGGGTATTTTATGGGTAAAGTAGAAGATATCGCGCGTAGAAAAAAAATTCGTGCACCTATGGAGACTCTTAATACTGTGACAGTTGATGAGAAAACTGGCTTAGCTGGGGATATTCGCGGTGGAGCATTAAAACGACAAGTGACTATATTGTCAGCTGAGGCATGGAATAGTGTCTGTGAGGAATTAAAGACCGAATTACCTTGGACAACTCGACGAGCTAATATTTTAGTTAGTGGAATAAAGTTACCACAAGAATCTGGATATCAAATACAAATTGGTGAGGTATTGCTTGAAGTCACTAGGCAAACTGATCCATGTGAGCGAATGGATGAACAATATTTAGGGTTAACAAATGCGCTTATGCCAGATTGGCGGGGCGGTGTTTGTTGCTCGGTGGTTCGTGGTGGAAATATCATGAATGGTGATAAAGTTACTCTTTATTCTAAAGAGTAATCAAGAGCGCGTAATACCCCAGTATTTAAGCAATAGAAATCCAAATATCATTCCACCTAGATGAGCAAAGTTTGCTATGTCTGGACTGGTTCCGGAGACGCCAAAATACAATTCCATTACGCCTGCGAGAATTACTAAATATTTAGCCTTCATGGGGATTGGTGGAAACATCAACATGACCATACGATTAGGAAATGCAAGCCCAAAAGCCAATAAGAGTCCGAACACACCACCGGAGGCGCCTAATGTTGGATAATAAAGACCTTGCATGCCCGCAATGGCTAACTGAATTATGCCTGCGCCCATAATACAAGTAAGGTAATAAAAGAGAAATTTTTGTGGCCCCATTATGATTGCGAGTTCTTTACCGAACATCCAGAGCATGAACATATTGAATAAAATATGATAAAAATCACCATGCAAAAAACCATAAGAAAATAATTGCCAGACAGAGAAGTAACCGCGGTAACTATCGATTGGCCATAAAGCAAAATATTGCTCAAACACACCTGGCAATAGTTTTTGTAAAGCAAAAACAAGGGCATTAGCGATCAATAATATAAAAATTACATCCGGTATATTATTTGAATTTGGATTATATGCGTTTCTATTCATTTTTAGCTGTGCCTGTGATCATTTAGATTTACAATGAGTTAATTTCCAGAACATAAAATATAGCAATCTTGGATTATGCTTGAAAAAATTCTACTTCGAAATAAAAAAAATGCATCTTGGCTAAAATTTTCAGATCCTAATCATTTATTTGTATGCTCTGAGGTGTCTGAAATTAAGGAGGTCTTGGAGGAAATACAAGAACGTGTTCAGAGGGATAAGTTATATGCTGCGGGTTATCTGAGTTATGAAGCAGCACCTGCATTTGATCCGGCATTTAGGGTTCATGATGAGCATAAAATACCATTACTTTGTTTTGGCTTATTTAATGATGTCGAAGAATTTTCAAATTTAGAAAATGATAAATATATTAACTTAGAAGGTCTAGATTGGAAATTAGGCACTTCGGAAGAGATTTATAAAAAGAATTTTTTATATATAAAAAAGCAAATTGAGCTTGGTAATACGTATCAAATAAATTATACCTTGCGCAATTACACAGAAAATCTAATTAATCCTTATGAATTCTTTATTGCAAGAGCGGCTAATGCTCCCTATGCCGCCTTTATAGAAACCAAAAATCACACAATCATTTCAGCCTCACCGGAATTATTTTTTTCTCTTGATGGTGAGGTATTAGAATGTAAGCCAATGAAAGGTACTTCTTTGAGAGGAAAAACATATTCTGAGGATGCATTTTTAAAGACGGAACTAAAACTGTCAGAAAAGAATTTAGCTGAAAATATCATGATTACTGATATGTTACGAAATGATATGGGTCGAATTTCGTCTCCTGGTTCAGTAAATGTTCCTGTTATTTGTGATGTTGAGCAATACCCAACGGTATGGCAAATGACATCAACAGTTAAATCTCAAACAAGTGCAAGTATTGCAGAAATTATAGCTGCTTTATTCCCATGCGCTTCGGTGACCGGCGCACCAAAAATTGCAAGTATGGAAATTATCTCAGAAATAGAAGATACGCCTAGAGAAATATATACCGGTGCTATTGGTTTTATAGCTCCAGATAGGCAAGCTCAATTTAGCGTTCCAATTAGGACGGTCCTGATGGATAACAAAACCAATAAATCCAGTTATGGGGCAGGCGGGGGAATTGTCTGGGATTCAGATTTCTTATCAGAGTTTCATGAGTGCATGACTAAATCTAAAATTTTAACCACGACCAACGCTAATAGTAATTTCGAATTATTTGAGACTATGCTTTGGGAGCCGAAAAACGGTGTTTTTTTGAGTAGCTTCCATTTTTCTCGACTGAGGAATTCAGCTGTTTATTTCGGGTTTAATTGGGATAGTTCAAAGATAGAGATTGAGTTAGAGGAGTGTTTAAAAGGGTGTAATTCAGAACCCATGAAAATAAAATTATTCTTGAGTTCAAATGGCAGTATAAGAATATCTAATTCAGTTTTAACTTCTAAAGAACAGAAAAAAAACTATTCTATTTCTCTTGCTAAAGAACCAATTGATCAACAGGATGTGTTTTATTACCACAAGACCACAAAAAGGGAAATCTACGAACAAGCTAAACCAATAAACCCAGATAGTGATGATGTTCTTTTCTGGAATGAGGCTGGTGAAATCACAGAGTCAAAGATAGCCAATATAATTATCAATATTGATGGTGAGTGGTACACGCCTCCAATTATAAGCGGGCTTCTTGGCGGAACTTATCGACAAATGATGATAGAAAGCCAGCTTCTGAAAGAGCGAGTCATTCACAAATCAGAGATAATCAATTTAACAGAAATCACACTAATTAATTCTGTTCGGGGTAAATTTAAAGCAAAATTAATTTAAATTCTGGGTCGAGTCAGAGTCACGTCAGAGTCTACCCATGATTCCTGATAATCGTTGAAAGCTTGGTCAGCTGCTTCCTTTTTACCCTGCATTTCAAGACTTTTCCATAAACCAAATAAAGACCATCCATTGTTTCGATGCCAGCTTAAATCTCTTCGGAATACCGCTTCAGCTTCGATCGGATTTTTTGCATCAAGTAATGCTGCGCCAAGGTAATGTCGCATTGGTTGTAACCAACTTGGAGGTTCTGTGTAGTTATTTTGATCTTCTATTTCTACCGCATCAGAGTAAGCCTTGATTGCAGATTCTAAATCATCTTCAGCCTCAAATAACTCACCTGTGAGGGCTAATTCTGCCAATTTAAGCACAATAGAAACTGGGTTAGCACCAACTCTATATTGATCAACATCTTTGAGTGACAGTATGCGCTTGATATTATCAAGCTCTGTTCGTGCTTTTGTTAAATCTCCCTTTGCGATATAAGTGCTGCCGATAGAGTAACTCCAAATTCCATCAAGGTAAGGCGTGCCAGTAGCAGCTGGTTTTGTATTGAGGAGTTCATCCCATTTTCCAAAGATCTTATTTACCAACCATGGCCCAGCAATACCCGTTTGCGCCCTAACTACCCCTAAATTATTCGGGTCCATTAAAGCTTCCATTTTTTTTGCCGCATCAATTGCTACTGCATAATTACCCTGAACAGTTGCAGCGTATTTTATAAAATCGATCGCGTGAGGCGGATGGATTTTAGCAGATAAGGGATAGGTGCCAATATTAGGTAACGGAAGGTCTCCCCATATTTTTAAGAATTTTGAATCGACCTCAACCGATCGCATATTGCTGTCTATAGCTTTATTGTATTGACCGACACGAACATATATATGTGCTGGCATGTGAACAACATGGCCTACGATTGGCATTGTCGCTTCCAACCTATCAGCTGAACCAAGTGCTCTTTCTGGTTCTTGTGATGCTTCCAATAAATGGATATGAAGGTGATTGGCCCCAGTATGATTAGGACTGCCTTTCAATACACTTTCAAGTGCATTTGCGACTTTGGTGGTTGATGATTTAGGGGTACCGTCTTTTTCCCAGTAGTCCCATCGCCCAATATTCATATACGATTCGGCGTACAAAGAGACGATATCTGGGTCAGTTGGGTATTTTACTTGAAGTGCGTCAGCCGCTTTCATATAGGCTTCATCTCTATGATTGTCATCAGAAATACTTTCTTTGTCATAGAGGATGTGAAGAGCAGTAATCATCTCTCGTTCCATTGGGTTTGCATTTTCAATTAAACTCACGGCTTTATTTATTGCTTTTAAGCCTTCGCCTTTTGGATCATCAGGCATTCTAGAATACCGACTATTCGGGTTAGGGCCTATTGAATGAGCCATTCCCCAATAGATCATTGGGTGATTAGGATCATGAATAGCGGCTTGTTGATAGGAGGCAATAGATTCAGGAAAATGAAAAGCCCATGCGTACCTTAGTCCTTGGTCAAAGAATTTTTGTGCCAACTCAGAATCTGTGGATATTTTTCGACTATATGTTCCAGTACCATCTACTAAAATCGCTTTTTTACCTGATTTTGTTGAAGCTTCATTATTATCTATTGATTGTGAGCAACCACCAAAAGTGATTATGGCTAAGGTTGCGATAAAGCTAAACTTGATTTCTTTGATCATGTTATCTTCCTTGAATTAGAGGCTTAGAGGCAATCGGCCATGATATCATATATTTTTTTCTACAAATAATTCTCATTTTGTATTTTGATTTACAATTGAATCTTTAGAGTAGTAATTATGACTAAGCAAATTATAGCCATTGGCGGTGGTGGATTTGGAAGAAACCCCGGACAAGGAGTTATCGAAAGATATATATTAGATCAGGCAAAAAATAAACGCCCCAATGTTTGTTTTATACCTACTGCAACTGGAGATGATGAGGCGTATAAGGTAAATTTTTATGCCACTTTTTCTAAGTTGGCATGCAATCCTGTTCACCTAGATCTTTTCAAAAGAACACCTGATTTAAAGGAACTAATTAAATCTCAAGATATTATTTTTGTTGGCGGTGGTAATACCAAGAGCATGCTGGCTGTTTGGAAAGAGTGGGGGCTGGATATTTTACTTAAAGAGGCCTATGAATCGGGCACTATAATGTCCGGAGTCAGTGCTGGAGCTATATGTTGGTTTGACGAAGGGGTCACAGACTCATGGTCGGATTCTTTAAGAGTTATGGATTGTTTGGGTTTTATTAAAGGAGTGTGCTGCCCTCATTTTGATGAAGAGTCAGAAAGGCGACCTTTTCTGCATAAATCTATTAAAGAGAAATCACTTGAATCATGTCATGCTATCGATGGGGGTTGCGCTTTGCATTTTATTGACGGAAAAGCCAAAGAAGCTATATCTTTTAGTGTAGGCAAGAATTCTTATCTAATACACATGAAAGGAAGTAACCTTAATGAACAAACTTATCCTAGAATATGTATCTAAACTAACTTGGTGATTGCCCTAACACAGATTTCTGCGGTTACTTATGCTAAAAAGATAATAGAATTTACCGTTAATAAAAGAAAGAAAAGGAACTAAATCATGCGAATAATATCAAGCTACCTTGTCATTATATTGATGTCGTTTACTGCAATATCTCAACTCCATGCTGAGGAGAACGCTGACCTCCACGCTGCGATTAAAGCGTTTGACGATGCTTATACTAATAACGATGTCGAGAGTTATTTTAACTTCTATGTTGATGATGCGACGGTGTATGTCGGTGGCGAAGTTAGGGTGGATATGGCTGCTTATCACGAAATGTGGATCGCATTAATGGCCGCGGGCGGCGGTGTTGAGCTAAACGATATGTCAGATCCTCAGGTGCAAGTCATGCCCAGCGGCGATTTCGCTATATCGACGTCCTTCATTAACAACCACACACGTTCGCCTGAAGGTGTAATGTCTAAGTCGAGAGCGTACGAGACTGACGTGTGGCAAAAGATCGACGGTCAATGGAAGATCATTAGCCTGCACTACAGCGGAATTTCAGAGGAAGAATGAACGTAAATTGACATAACTCATTGTAAATGGTGGGCCCGGGAGGACTCGAACCTCCGACCAATTGATTATGAGTCAACTGCTC
>JAPKEL010000002.1 GCA_028822065.1 Woeseiaceae bacterium
TCTTCCTAAGAAAATCAACAAAGAGGTTTAATTGTAATTGTGGAAGATAATCCACCATTAACTGTAATTATTTTGTATTGATATGCCCTACTTTTGGGTTTATATTTTAATGATGACTAGATACGAAGAATACGAAATAATAAAAAAACAAGAGCACAAAGTAAGATACGGTTATCCCGACCCTTTATTAAAAGAAAAACAACAATGGTTATTCATTCGATTAAATATGGAAAATAGTGATGATTTCGATAAATTGTTATACACGGTCTTATGGAAGCTTGTTAATTTAACAAGGGAATTAGATAACATTAAAGCTATTTCATATCCAGACGGAGTTAGCTCCTTAACTAAGAGAAGATTAGTAATTGAATTAATAAAAGCTGAGGAATTAATTGAAATAATTAATGAGCATCGTGGAATCACGAGTAATTTTTTTAGTGAGATATTTGATATTTTTGATGAGAATAAATTACGTTTGATTACTTAATAATCATAAGTCAGAAAATTGTAATCAAAGGTTTAAATCGAGCATTCTCTATGGCTTGCAGACGTTAAAATTATTTTAAATGTCAATGGAAAGCGAAAAGACTTGTGAAAAATAAAATATTCGGATGTATGCTGGCTGGTGCTATACCTTCACAAACATATTCAGAAAGGACTCACTAATGACTTGGATAACTTTTATCCCTTTTGCAGAAGCTACTGGTCGGTTGAAGGTTTCATACGAAAAATTCAAACGCCCGAACAACACGATTGCAAATATTCTCAGCGTACATTCTCTGCGTCCCCATACCCTTGACGGACACGTAGCTCTTTATCGCTCCGTGATTGGGCACTCTGCCAACAAACTGCCACTTTGGTATCTTGAGTCTGTTGGTGTGCATGTGAGTGCAATCAACCAATGTAACTACTGCATCACACACCACACTCATTTTGGAGGGCTTGCTTACAATGGCGATAAATCAGAGTGGGCAACCATTGCTGGCGCTATGGTGAATGATACTGCTGCAGATGTCTTTGAAGGCAAAATGTTGGCGCTTATGGGATATGCAAAAAAACTGACTCAGAACCCTTCTGCGTTAACAGAACAAGACATGGATACACTGCACAAAGCCGGTGCTGATGACGGCGAAATCCTAGAGGTCAATCAGGTTGCCGCATACTTTGCATATGCAAACCGGACAGTTCTGGGTCTTGGTGTCAGTTTGGATGGTGAAGTGTTCGCCACTTAAAAATCTGGTGGACTTTTTTTGTCGCGATTGAGTTCCTAGGTATTCGTGATGTGCTGGAACCACAGTGGTATCAGTGAAAGATAAATTCATAATCTGGAAAGCCTTATGAATAGTGGTGCCGGCACTAAGAATCTAACCAGCACTTCATTTCTGAAAACGGATTTTAAGTCCAGCCTTCTACAGTATCGATAAGAACGGCAGTCAATCTAACCAAATCATCAACATCAACCCATTCATTAGGGCCATAGAAGTTACCTCCTAATGAACCAATCCCATATGCGGGCACCCCAAGTAAACGAATAGGATAGCGGATATCACCAGCATAATGATTAGGGTAAGATTTTGGTTCTTGGCCTGTTATATTGGCTATCGACTCTCTTAATATATGACTTTCTTTTCCACCCCAATCTGCTTCACCGGGATTCGTCCTATAACCTTTTGCTGAAACTATTATCTTATATTGATTAGATTCTGTAGATAGAGTCTTGGTAAAGGCTTGAGCTTCAGCCTGGATTTTTCTCAACAAATCTGACCAATTATGCTTGCCTGTAAATTTTAACCTAATGTTTGCCGTGACCTGGTCTGGCACTGATCCGATGCGATCACCACCTAACATCTTTCCAAGATTTACTTCAATATCACTTAAAATACCTCCTTTTAAGTGATCAAAGAATTCCATAGAAGCAGCGATAGCATCACCGCCCTCATTCCAAGCTGATGAATCAATACTACCGATTTCCATTTGAGGACCTCGCCATCCTTCTACTTTCATCTCAATATCCAGCAACCCAAGAACCGCATTCTTAATATCTTCCAAACCTCTACCAGTTTCAGCTGGATGTGCATAAAGGACAGCTTTTATATTATTGTTTGAATTTTTAATTCTCTCAAAAATTGGGAGACTGCCTCGGCTTCCTCCTCCTTTACCATGTAGACTCATGACTACTGGCAAAGGACCCCCCTTCTCACTCAATACTTTTGCAGCTACAAGCATGGCAGCCACACCACCCTTATCATCGGCCGTACCTAAACCATACATACGATTATTCTTTAAAATGGGTTCATAAGGATCGGTAATCCAACCATCCTCAACAACGTGCGTATCAATATGCGAGAAAATTGCACAAGTGGACCGATTGGTTTGCTCTGGCCATCCCACAATATTGACAAAAGGACCATCACTGGGGGGGTTGGGTGGCATATATTCAGGATGATTTTGATATTGACTGGGTCTATCTTTAGATTGATCGATTCTATAAGGAAGATCATTAAGATAATCACTCACTAATTTCTGAGCTACTTCTGCAGATTCGCCTGTCTGACTCCGAATACTGACCAACTGATCCAACAACCCAATCAATTCAGGTCGTTTTTTCTCTGCCAAATCTAAAGCAGATGATGAAGCAGCAAACACACTGGATTGATTTAAAGTAGCCAAACTAAGGGCAGTTGCGCTGGTACCCAGAACGAAATTTCGCCGTGATGTCTTGTTTCTATTGAATGCTCTATTCTGATTCATTTTTTCCCTGTGATTTATTCATTAATATTCTCAATCGCTTTTTCCACCGAAACTTGCACGGGATCAATCACTCTAACACCTAATTCTTTTTCCGCAGAGAGGCGATGTTTTGCCATGCCCGCGCAACCAAGAATAATTATCTCAGCTCCCTTTTCTTTTATTAGTTTATGCCCTGATACTATAATCTTATCCAGTGTATTAGTAGCACTTACCGCTTGATTGACACTGATATTAAGGGCTTCCTCACCGACATAAAATTGCTCTAAATGTAATCTCTTAATGTAATCAGCGTGTCGGTTTATTGAATCTTCACCCAGCGCTATAACACCAAATTTAAGCGTTAATTGTGAACACAGTTTAACAGCTGCCTCATGGATACCATAGATGGGTTTTTGGAAAATACGCCTAGACTCAGACAATCCAGGATCTGAATAACAAGCAATCACAAAAGCATCATAGTTTGAAAATTCATCATTAATCTTATTGACAACTAATGGCTCTACAAGACTAATATCTGCATCGGTTTCAATACCAAAAGGACCTTCTTCTATAGAAATGCAATCTACTTCTAGATCAAGATAAGGATCATAACTTCCTAAAGAAGCTTGTAATTTTTCTGTCACCAAATCATTGGAATTTGGGTTTATAACGAGAATTCTAGGCATTAGATGTCAATATCAGTACCGAAATTCTCATTAGTATCTAATTCAGGGGCAAGTCTTCCAGGCATGCCTGTGCAATCAATTTTCTTACGATGAATAAATTCGCCGTTACCACGCTCTACTTTTAAAGCATTCTCTTCGATGACGATTTTCCCTCTTTGTATGACCGTCTCAGGCCAACCAGTAATTTGCATGCCTTCATAAGGGGTAAATTCCATATTGTCATGCAAATCTTCTGCTTTAATGGTTTTTTTAATTTCAGGATCCCAAATCGCGATATCCGCATCTTTGCCTTCAGTGATTGATCCCTTACGATGATCCAACCCATAAATCCTAGACACATTCGTTGCCGCAAGGGCTACGAAATGATTTAAGGTGATTCGTTTCTTTATATAGCCTTCTGAGAATAATAAAGGCAATCTCGTTTCTATCCCTGGCAAACCATTGGCGATCTTAGTAAACGGTGGTTTTTTTCCCGCATGGAGTTTACCTGTCTCATCAAAACGATACGGGGCATGATCAGATGAATAAACTTGAAAAGTCCCATTTTGCAAACAACGCCATATCTCTTCTTGTGATGCCCTGTCTCGTAACGGAGGACTACAACAAAATTGTGCTCCCTGCATATCAGGAAGATCCATCGTTTGTGCATTGAGAAACATGTATTGCGGACAAGTTTCACCGAATACTTTTTGCCCATCGTATCGTGCTTTAGCAATAATTCTAGCCCCTGCTTCAGTAGAGACATGCACAATTAAAATTGGTGTATCAATAAAACTCGATAATGCAATGGCACGATTGATCGCTTCTGATTCAGCGGTGCGTGGATGGCTTAAGGCATGATATTTTGGTTCTTGATGTGACGAATCTATCAGTTTTTCACTCATCCAATTAATCATGGCATTATTCTCAGCATGAATCATAGTCAAAGCCCCTAATTTCTTAGCAGCAGCCAGAATATTTAACATTTGCTGATCGTCCACAATCAACTTATCGTAAGTCATATAGATCTTAAAAGAAGTAATGCCTTGCTCTATTATCTTAGGCAATTCCTCATTAATCACCTCATCAGTTGGATCCGATATAATTAGATGAAACGAATAATCAATAACTGACTTTGGCTTTGCTCTTGAATGATAAAGCTCTAACACATCATGTAATTTCTGACCTCGGTGTTGTGCTGCAAAAGGAATTAAACAAGTATTACCTCCAAATGCAGCCGAAACACTCCCCGAATAGTAATCATCTGAGGTCATGATACCGCCAGAGGACTCCTGTTCTATATGACAATGCGCTTCAATCCCTCCTGGAAGGACGAATTTTCCAGTAGCATCGATGACTCTTTTCGCCTCACCAATATTCTTACCTATCGCTGTAATTAGGCCATCTTTAATACCTATATCTGAATGAAATGTCTCGGTAGCATTCGCCACAGTGCCATTGGTTATCTTTAAGTCAAATATGTCCATAACAAGTAATATCCTCCATCCTTTCTAATTAAGTCTCGATCTTAAAATTTATCTAAGGCTAAATTTCTTTCAACCCGTGAGATGAGTCGAGTTAACTCAGCTTCATCTTGACTGCTTAAATTAGGTCCAGGTTGGCGAACTGCTGGTGAATTAATGGCACCTCGACGAAACAAGGTCTCTTTTCTCACTGCCAAGCCAAACCCTGGTTGTTGCTCATACCTCACATAAGGCAAGTAAGCATCAAATAAATTTTCAGCGGCATCAATTTCACCTTTTTTATGCAAATCATATACTTCGACTAACATTTCAGGATAGGCAAAACCAGTCATTGCACCATCGGCACCCCTCTGTAATTCCTGTGGGAGATATAAACCGCCATTACCAGTCAGTATCGAAATTCGACGAATGTCGCCCGTATCGATTGACGCTTTAACTTTGGATAATTTATCCAAGCCTGGCCATTCTTCGTGTTTTAACATAACCAATTGCTTGTAATCGTTAACCAAGCGATTAAATGTATGTACAGAAATTTCAGACTTGGTTAAGAAGGGATAATCCTGGTAACAAACTGGAATATCATCACCAAGAGCTTCCAATACTTTTGAAAAATAATTATAAATTTTCATCTCTGTACCAAGACCTACTGTTGGCGCGATCATCACACCAGCAGCACCTTGATCCATACTTATCTTGGATAAATTCACTACATTATCCAAGCCTGCATTTGATACACCCACGATGACTGGCACCTGTTGATTTACTTGCTTTAAGACTGTGCTTACAAATAATTCAGCTTCATTTGAGGATAATTTTGGAGCCTCACCCATGACTCCCAATATGGTGATGCCATGCACTCCTTTTTCAATATAGAAATCAATCAACTTTTTGGTGCTTTCTATATCAAGTGCTCCAGATTTCTTAAAAGGAGTGGCTGAAATAATAAATACTCCAGCAGCGGTTTCATCAAGTTTGTTGTATAACATTAAAAATCATCCTTAATATCTATAAATTAAATTACTCAGCAACCTTTATATATTGCTTATTTTCATCGGTCAATTTAGTGCTGTATTTTTTCTCACCCGACATGTAATCACGCATCAATTTGACAAATACCCCACTCAAAAAAAGCAATGCCACCAAGTTTGGTAACGCACTCAATGCAACTGAAATATTGGCCAATACCCATAATTGATCTACATTAGTAATGCCTGCAAAAATAATCCCTGGTAAGAAATATAACCATTTAATAATACCGAATATCCGTTGGTTAAATAAGTCCACCAAAGCAGTTTCAAAATAAACAAAGAATCCTATTTGCGTTGACAAACAAAAAGTCACAATAGCGATCGAAATAATTGCATTCGCAGCCATTGGTGAATAATAAGTGGCAAATCCCTCTAAGAGTAATTCAATACCTGAGCTTCCATTGGCCAATACACCCGAACAAAGAATGATCAATGCCGTAATCGTGCAAACAACCGTAGTATCTATGAAAACCTCTGCAGCTCCCCATAAACCCTGCTGAAAAGGATGCTCTGTTTCTGCATTTGCATGAATCATGGGCGCGGTTCCCAAGCCCGCTTCATTCGATAGCATGCCTCTAGCCATGCCTATTTGAATGGCAGTCATGACTGCCGCCCCAGCAAAACCTCCAATTGCCGGAGCAGGTGCAAAAGCGTAATTCAATATTTCACCTAAAGCTTGAGGAATCAGAGAAAAGTTTGCTATGACAATCAATAAGCCACTCATTAAATAAACCAATGTCATCAGTGGCACTAATGCTTCACAAAATCTACCAATTCTTCGTATACCACCAATAGCAACCATCATCGTGATTAATCCCATTATTGAGGTAGTTAAATAAGGGTTAATACCATAACTCGCTTCTAAAGCACGGCCAACCGTATGCGCTTGCAACAGTGATGACGTAAAGATGCAATTAATGATAATACCAATACTAAAAAATACAGTAAGTGTCTTCCAACCCAAAGCCTTTCTAATGTAATACATGGGTCCACCATGGATGTTTCCCTCGGCGTCAATTTCCCTATAATGCACAGCGATAGAAATTTCTGCAGCCTTTGTGATCATGCCAAAAAAGGCCATTACCCACATCCAAAAAATTGCCCCTGGACCTCCGATTGATAAGGCAGTGGCAACCCCTGCCATATTTCCCATACCAACGGTGCCAGCCAGTGACGCAGAGGTGGCTTGAAAAGGAGAGATTGTTGATGCTGAAGAATTTTTATGTTTGTAAAAAATACGATTAAACGTATGACTAAAAATAAATTGGAAATGTCTTAATTGGAAAAAACGGGATTTTACTGTTAAATATATTGAAACAAATGCAATAAAAGCCATTGTCCATGGGCCCCATAACCATTGACTAAATGTCTCAACTACGTAAAAAAAAGATTCAACCATAAAATTAACACTCTATATAATTATCTATCTCACCCTAAGTCGATACTTATTACAACCCAAATAAAGATAGTTCTTATAGAATATGAAAATCGGTATGTGAAACAGTAAACATAGGTTACATATTGAAAATATATTACTTAGACTTTAAATTATAAGTAGTTAGAGTAGACTCAGACTAGTATATTAAATTTCTTTAAAATAACTCAACAAACCTTCGAAAAAATTTTCGAAAGTGAATCAAGGAAAATAGTATGAAATATGCCATCAAATCTAAATCATTAAATCTGATTATCAAAAATGTTGCTTATTGTTTTATCGCTCTAGGTATCGTCGCATGTTCTGAAAATACAGAAATGAATGAATCTACTGGGACCGTCTCATCAGGACAAGGAACAGTTGACGGACAATGGGAATATCTTGGTGGTGATGCGGCCCACACGCGTTACTCACCAGCCAATCAAATTAATGCTGATAACTTTGAAGATGTAGAAGAAGCCTGGACATGGGATGGCGCAAGTTTCAATGCTCAAAGCGGCAGGTCTACGCCGAGTTACATCAATGGCACGTTATACACGGTTGCTGGTGCAAGAAGATACGTGACGGCATTGAATCCTGAGACGGGAGAATTAATTTGGTCCTATGGCGAACCAAAAACAGGACGCTATGAGTACTCCATGAGGAAGGATTACGGTAAAGGTGTGGCTTACGCTGAAATAGATGGCAGAGGTGTAATATACATCAGTTCGCCGGCATTTTTCTTAACAGCCTTGGACGCTAAAACCGGTCAACCACTAGAAAACTGGGGAACACCGGTACCGATTGATGGCTTCCCTGAAAGTGGTGTGGTCGATATGCTCGCTGATCTAGGTCATGAATATGATCCTTATGATGGTTTGCCTCTTGAAACCGGCTATATCACTACCTCTTCACCACCCATTGTGGTTAATGGAGTAATCATTGTTGGTAACTCACACGAACAAGGTTATTACCAATCAAGAATAGAAAATGTGCCAGGTGATATTCTTGGATATGATGCCAGAACAGGGAAATTCCTTTGGAAATTTAATGTTATCCCACAACCTGGTGAAGTCGGCCATGAAACTTGGGAGAATGATGCCTGGCAAT
Source organism: Woeseiaceae bacterium (assembly GCA_028822065.1). Classification (GTDB taxonomy): domain Bacteria; phylum Pseudomonadota; class Gammaproteobacteria; order Steroidobacterales; family Woeseiaceae; genus SP4260. The sequence continues at coordinate 8,432 of JAPKEL010000002.1, forward strand.
ATACCGGTGACGTCTCCTCTTGGGCTCCGATGTCTGCTGATCTTGAAAGAGGAATTGTCTATATACCCACAAATGGCGTGACTATTGATTATTATGGTGGTTTTAGCCCGGGTGATAACTTATTTTCAACCAGTTTAATTGCCTTAGATGCCAAAACAGGAAAACGTGTTTGGCATTATCAGCTGGTTAAACATGATATCTGGAACTACGACACACCCACAGCACCAATATTAATGGATGTAATAATTGATGGCGAAGAGGTGCCAATTGTGGTCCAAACTACAAAACAAAATATGGCCTATACCTTCAATAGAGAAACTGGAGAACCTATCTGGCCTATCGAAGATAAGCCAGTGCCAGCATCAGACGTACCAGGTGAAAAACTTTCTGAAACACAACCCTTCCCAACTAAACCGTTAGCCTATGGGATGCAGGGACTCGTCCACGATGATCTCATTGATTTTACCCCTGAACTCCGAGCTAAAGCGATAGATGCTTTAAAAGATCACAAGATTGGACCTTTATTCAATCCACCTTTACACAGAGATAATGATCAAGGCTACCGAGCGGCATACTGGTGCCCTGGAGATGGTGGAGGTACGAATATAGATGGCCCGAGTGTTGCTGATCCAACTACAGGAATACTTTATGTATCCACCAGAAAGGCCTGTACCGGAAGAATTATTGTCAGTGGCGAAGAACGTGATAAAAATATTAAGCTGCCTACTGGAGCCAGATTTTCTGATTTTGCCTCACTTCGCTACGATAATGTAAAAGGCCCGGATGATCTGCCATTATTTAAGCCGCCATACAGTCATATTACAGCTATTGATATGAATACCGGTGATCATCTCTGGCAACTCCCTATTGGCGAGACTCCTGAACGAGTACTTAACCACCCAGATTTACAAGATATGGATATTCCTACAACCGGCACCGGAAGCAATGCCGCGATGGGTGTTACTGAAACAATTTTCATGTATGCGGCAAGGGCCAGTGATGGCACAAGCATGCTCTATTTTGTGGATAAAGTCTCAGGCGAACAACTCGGTGGGATCGAAGTGGAAGATCGCATCAGTTACGGTTTAATGAATTATGTCCATAAAGACAAACAATACATAATTTTACAGACAGGACCTAAATTAACCGCAATGGCACTCTATGAAGAAGATGCAGAGAGTGGTGGCTACTGACACTGACTTATGATTATTAGGGGCTCATACATATCGAGAGCCCCGTAATTAATCTTAATAATTTATTGGCCTGGACTATATTCTAGAACAGCTCTCTTCATGACGTCTTCCTTGTAATAAGCAACGTCTTTGAATTTCGCGTCCTGGTAATTTTTAGCTTGATCGTAAAAATGCGGTGAGTCAGGATCGCCGCTTTGACCGCCTGCTAATAACGTTTTCGCTTTGACTTTATCGCCAAACTCAACCACGGCTACAAAACTGTTGCCTCTATAACCATAAATACGCTTTGTATCTGGATACTTTCTTGCACCAAAAGCTGCCAATGCGCCCCATCTTCCAGAAGCCATACCGATAGGTAAACTCGGTGCATTATCATCATGCGGTTGCACAATATCTCCAGTAATTCGCTGCAATCGATTCACTTCTCCCCAAGGGACATTCCAGCCACCAAAATCTCCCTCAAGGGCGGCAATGGTTTTCTCAAATATCATTAATTTTTCATCGTCTGGAGAACTCGATCCATAATATTTTATTAATTCATTACCTCTGAGTAATGTTGGATTTTTTCCTGAAGCTAGGTAATTTAGCCCATAAAAATGAGCAATGGTCATGGCGATAGAATCGCTTGCTGTTTTATAATCCCACTCTCTTAATACATTGATAGCTGCTGCATACCTTTTGCCATCAGAATCCAACTCATCAAAAGCCTTGATTAAACCTGGCAATAAAGCTTCAAACGCTGGTAGATAAGGGTCATGAGCCATCGTAATCAAATCATCTAATGTGATATTAGACATATTACTGAGCAAATCAACGGCATGTATGCCTCTAAAATTTTCCAGATCTGGTGCCATGTATATCGGATAATCATCAGGATTTGGGCTGAACTCTCCCGCAGCTGTAAATGGCGTTGAATTGCAATTTTGCAGCCACCCATTTTCAGGATTCAAAAGAGTGACAATTTCATCTACCTCATGAATACCCTGCCAATCAGTAGCAGGATTACTGCCATCGACAGGTCGAGTATAATCAAATTTTGTATCTCTTCTGGGGACAAAATTTCCATGGTAATAAGCAATATTTCCTTGTGAGTCAGCATAGACCGTATTGTTTGATGAGTTAGTTCGGATATTCATCATCTCCCTGAATTCCAGATGACCACTCTTTTTTGTCCTCACAAAAGATTGTTTCAATGCGTTTACTGGATCCCAATTCATTTTTGTTGCAACCCATTGACCATCTATTTTATGCGTTATTGGTCCATGATGTGTCCGATACATAGGAAAAGTTCGTTCCGAAACGCCCTCATCATCTTTATATTTAAGCGTTACTTGCTTAACCGTAACAGGAAGATCTTCATTGCCATATCGATAGGTCAATTGACCGTCCTTGTCACTCACATCTTCAATAAACTCATCCATAAAATCTAAACGGGTTGAGGTATGCATCCACCCAGTATTTTCATTAAAACCCTGATACACAAAAAACTGACCCCAAGTCACGGCACCATAAGCATTTAAACCTTCTTCACTAACCACGTGAACTTCGCCACGAAAATAAAAAGAGGTGTGTGGGTTTATTAAAAACATCGTATTCCCTGAAGCGGTATGTTCTCCTGCTATTGCGAAACCATTAGACCCTTTTGGTTCAACAAAATTTGAGCTATATGATTCTAAACTATTACTAACAATAAAATTTTCATCCGCACCATAAAAAGATTCGATACCAGCTAAAGGAATTTGTTCTATATCACCACCAATTGAACCCTCAAAAAAGAACATTGGCATCCATGGCTCGAAATGCGTGATGAGTTTTGGCGTCACTTCTGGATGAGTAGCTAGAAAATAGTTCAAACCATCTGCAAATGATTGGCAAAGTAATTGCAACCACTCGGGTGCAGATGCATAAGCTTCTTTTGCTTCTTCTGTGGTCATAAAAAGTCGAGCACGCAGGTCACTATATAATGCTTGCTCCCCTTCTATTTCAGCGAGCCTACCAATAGCCCAGACATAATTCCTCTCAATACGAGGAAAATCATCTTCAGCTTGTGCGTACAGTAAGCCAAAAACAGCATCTGCGTCAGTTTTGCCGTAGATATGCGGGACACCATAATCATCCCGAATGATACTCACTTTTTTTGCCATGCTAGATAATCTGTCAAATTCAATGCTAGCCTCGTCCTGAAAAGAGCAAGATGATAAAGAAAGTATGGTAGCCAAAATGAAAGCTCTCATAAAAAAAGTATGTATGTCTTTTTGCATAGCTATAACTCCAAAATATTTAATTGTATTCTTCCTTAGTTGCTTGGCGTGTCGCTCTTTCATTATAAGGAGCACGGTACTTGATATAAATCATTACTAGTAAAATATAAACAAGCACCAATATCCATCCACTTCTGTCTATATCAGAAAAAGAAAGTGTTCCTTGGCCAATTAAGATGCATATACCGATAACACTGATAATTTTGACCTTTTTTTCAGACAGTCGCATGGTCGCTTTTTTGAATACATTCGGTAATGTCTCAGAAAAACGATATGCTGCCACAAGAGGTATTAAATCATAAATAAATACAAGTCCACCGCCCAACATGATGATATAACGTAAATCTTTACCGGCTAAGATCGGCGTCAAACCAAATATTAAAATTACGGTTAAGAGAATATGCGGCGTATTAAAACGTTGATTAACTTTAGCAAGGCTTTCTGGGAGCCAGCCATCCTTACAGGCAATTAATAGTGATTTCGTTGCCCAGGAAAATGTTGAGTTAATACTCGTTGCTAGAGCGAATAATCCAGCGCCGACAATAAAAGCCACATATACAGTGGGTGGCAAAATAGCTTGAGCCACTTCTGCAAGAGGTTTTCCTGCAGTTTGCTCTATCGGTAAAATACCTACCGCTACAATTGAAACTAAAGCAAAAAAGACTGCAGCGATGGCAGTACTGTATATAATTGCTCTGGGTAGATCTCGTTGTGGGTTTTTCATCTCTCCGCCCAGCTCTGAAATATATTGAGCGCCACCCGTTGAGAAGGATAAAACCACACAGGCCAGTCCAAAACCATACCAGCCTTGAGGGAATAATTTCTCAGTGTCGTTAAAATTACTGTAATCAACTTCCATGATGCCAAAAAATATTAATGAAGAAAGGCCACATAACAAAAAAACTATCATAATTTTCTGTATGAATGCGGCCTGTTTAACACCAAATAAATTAATCACATAAAATAAAAGCATAATGCCTATTGCGGTTAAATTTGCGTCTAATTGGGGGATTAAAGCAATAGCATATTGAGAAAAACCTAATGCAAATAATGCTATTAAGATATGTGTAAAAGTTAAAATCGCCAAATAAAAGAAACCGATTTTTGGTCCAAGGATACGTTTACAATATACGTATAAACCGCCCGTTGCAGGCATCGCAGAACCCATAAAGGCGATTGGTAATTGTTTAATTATGGATAATATGGCTGATAATATAAATGCAAAAGGAATGGCATAGGCCGTAAAGCCAATACCAATACCAATCAAAACCATAATTCCTGAGCCAATAACTTGACCCATCGCAATGGCAAAAACATCCCAAAAAGTTAATGATCGCTTGAGCTCCATCCCTTACCTCATATTATTTCTCTAGATCAAATTAGATTTAAAGCCGACTCAAAATCAGCTATCAAATCATTCGCATCTTCAAGTCCTGTTGATACCCTTATCATCCCTCTAAAGATACCCATTTCCTGTCGCTCTTCCTCTGGGATATCCAAAAAAGCCATTGTAGCTGGTATTTGCGTAGTCGTTCTAACACCGCCCAAACTGGCAGCAAAACAAGCCAACTCTAAATTATCGAGGACAGTCAAAGCATCATCACCATCGCGCACTTCAAAAGTGAGCATTCCGCCAAATTTAGGCATCTGTTTTTTAGCTAATGCATGTTGAGGATGGCTCTCCAGCCCTGGGTACCAAACACTCTTAACCTTAGAGTGTGTAGAAAAATATTTTGCCAAAGTCATTGCTGTCTGACATTGACGCTCCAATCTCACTGATAATGTTTGAATACCGCGTAACAACACCCAAGCATTAAAAGGAGAAAGGGGTGACCCCCATTTAACCATGGTATTCCAACGTATTTGCTCCATAAAATCGGAGGGCAATATTTTTGATTTCATCGCAATAACACCGCCAAGAGCATCATTGTGTCCACCAATAAATTTGGTAGCACTTTCTATGACAATATCTACACCCCATTCGAGTGGTCTCATCACATAGGGGCTGGCGAAAGTATTATCACAAACCACTACAATATTTTTTTCATGAGCTATTGCAACCAAACCATCGAAATCAGGAACTTTCATCGATGGGTTTGCAATGGATTCAAAATACAGGACTTTAGTGTTTTCTTGAATGGCATTACGGACCGCATCTAAATTTGCAGTATCCACAAAAGTAGTCGTAATACCATAGTCAGTCAAACGATGATCTAACATTTCATGGGTGGAGCTATAAGTTGTCCAATCACAAACGATATGATCGCCACTTTTTAACAAACCAAATAAAGTAACTGAAATTGCAGCCATACCTGATGCAGTTGCTAAACATGCATCAGCACCTTCGATCATGATCATTTGCTCTTCAAATTGATATTCATTTGGATTGCCACATCGTCCATAAATATTGACGGATTTTCTTTCACCATCTACTACTTTTTGATAAACCTCAGCACCATAATGAAAACTTGATGACATAAATATCGGCGCACCGATCGAGCTTGATCCTTCATCAGGCGCATAATAAACTGCTTTGCTATCAAAGTTTAATTGCTTTCTTTTTTCTTTTTTCACTGGAGTTCCTTTCTAAATGATTTGAGTAGCATCCTATTCATTGCAAATACAATGTAGCTCTTTATATTTTGTTTATAAAGAAAATTTTTTGAACTTACAACTAATGAAAAGATTACATTTTCTAAATAATGCTGTATCTTACTAACATATGTTAATTAAATAAACATTAGTTATGAATATTACCAATCGAGAACAAGAAATACTTGCAGAAATTGAGGCTAATCCTCAGATTTCCCAGAGAGATTTATCAAAAAAACTGGGTATTACCAGATCGGCAGTTGCCGTGCATATAATGAATCTCAATGTTAAAGGTCTAATTAAAGGCAGGGGCTATATTTTAGGTAAGCAGCCATTTATCACGTTAATTGGGGGCGCGAATATTGATATACATGGAACCTCTATTGACAGAATAAAACCGCGTGATTCCAATCCAGGCAATCTATTTAGCTCACCTGGAGGTGTTGCTAGAAATATTGCTGAAAATATTACTCGATTAGGTTTCTCGTGCAGACTGATCACTGCAGTGGGACAGGACCAACACGGTGATTTTTTAATACAACATAGTCAAAAAATAGGTATTGATACCCGCTATATTTTAAGGCATGAAGAAATGCAAACTTCTTCTTATCTATCTATTATTGATAGCTCAGGAGAAATGCTCAACGCGATTTCTGACATGAAAGTTATTTCCGCAATAACGCCTAGCTATATAAAATCAATCAGAAAAATACTCGCTCACTCAGAGGTACTTATTTTGGATACAAATATAGCAGAAGATACTTTGAAGTATGTGGTAGAGAAGTTTAATCAAATACCTATCTTCGTTGATACAGTATCTACGACAAAAGCAAAAAAAATTCTGCCTTATTTGAGTCAAATACATACTCTAAAGCCAAATCTCATGGAAGCAGAAGCGATATCCGGAATAAAAATAAAAGATCATACAAAACTGCCATTAATAGCAAATTGGTTTCATAATAAAGGGCTTAAAAGATTGTTTATTACTCTTGGTGAAAAAGGAATTTTTTATAGCGATAGCAAAGAATCTGGGATCGTGAAGCCACCAAGAACAAAGAAGAAAATCGTCAATGTATCGGGAGCTGGTGACGCATCCATGGCTGGATTGATTTATGCTTGGAAAGCAGAATATAACCTTAAGGATTCAGCAAAAAAAGCTTTAATTGCGGCTCAAATAACACTTGTTAATAGCGCCACTATCAATCCCTCCATGTCCACTGAATATCTTGAAAATAAATACGATGACCAATATGCATAATAAAGAAATATTACCTAATTTGGACATTAGCCCAATAGTTCAAAAAGCGCTTAAAGCAGGCAAACCCATTGTAGCTCTGGAATCCACAATTATTTGTCATGGAATGCCTTACCCACAAAATATCCAAACCGCAGAAGCAGTTGAAAACATTGTCGTCGAAAATGGGGCAATTCCTGCTACTATCGCAATTATCCAGGGCTGCCTAAAAGTAGGATTAAGTTCGGATGAAATGAATTATCTAGCAAAAAATGGACAAAATATTCCAAAAATAAGCCGGCGCGATCTTCCCTTCAGCTTATCTCAAAAAAGTGATGGAGCAACTACGGTAGCTGCAACTATGATTATTGCTGCAATGGCTAACATCAAGGTGTTTGCGACAGGAGGCATAGGTGGCGTTCATAGAGATATTAATGATTCACTTGATATTTCAGCAGATTTACAGGAGCTCGCAAATACCAATGTTGCCGTGGTTTGTTCCGGAGTGAAATCAATTCTAGATATCCCTAGAACACTAGAATACCTAGAGACTCATGGCGTTCCTATTATCGGTTATCAAACCGATAAGATGCCAGCATTCTATACTTCAGAAAGCGGCTCATTAGTGGATTATAATTGTCAAAGTACTGATGAAATAGCAAAAGCCATGAAGATAAAATGGGAAATGCATTTTCAAGGTGGAATTGTTGTAGCCAATCCAATCCCCAAGAAATACTCATTGCCATTAAATGAAATAAATTCAGTAATCAAGTTAGCTCTTTCAGAAATGAAAGAAAAAAATATTATTGGTAAAAAAACGACGCCTTTTCTTCTTTCTAAAATTGCGGAAAAAACAAAAGGAAAAAGCTTAGAATCTAATATACAACTGGTGTTGAATAACGCCTCTCTCGCCGCTCAAATTGCCAGAAGTTTTACAGAACTGAGTTAAAAAAATGGATAATAACAAAATTATACCCTCTATCGATCTCGATTCTTTTATCTCCGGAACGAGCCAATCCCGAAAAAAAACCGGCCAATTAGTCGATGATATCTGCCAGAAAATTGGTTTTTTGAAAATCAAAAATCATGGGATATCAAGAGAAATAATAGACGATGCATGGATTGCGGCAGAAAAATTCTTCTCCTTACCTGAAAAAGATAAAAATAAATATAAGCCCATTAACTCGAGTTCACCTCGGGGATACTTTCCAATGCAATCTGAAACCCTAACAAAATCTAGAGGAGTTCAGACGCCACCAGATCTCAAAGAAGCTTTTAGTTGTGGATCACCAAAAATAATGGAAAGTAAAAACAACGATTATGAATTTTTCTACGGTGAGAATGTTTGGCCAGAAGCACCGCCAAACTTTAAAGCAGTTTGGGAAAAATACTACCATGCCATGGAACAATTAAGTTTAGAGATAATGAGTCTTTTTGCTATTGCACTAGATCTTAAACCACATTATTTTAATAAATTTTACACACATCACATAAGTGCACTTCGAGCACTAAACTACCCACCAATGAAAAATAAACTGCTGCCCGAACAACAAAGGGCGGGCGCGCATACCGATTATGGGAGTCTCACCATTCTTCTGCCTGATCTTCGAGTTGGTGGGCTTGAAGTTAAACATTCAGACACAGAATGGATCCCAATCACACCTGAAGACAATACTTTTATTATCAACATTGGCGATATGATGGCCCGCTGGACAAATGATCGATGGGTTTCAACACTTCACCGCGTTGTAACATCAGACCACCCAGGGCAAGCGTTACCCAATAAACGTCAATCGATTGCTTATTTCCAGAACCCTAATTTTGATGCAGAAATTAGTTGTCTATCAACCTGCTTAGAGAAAGGGATAGCTCCAAAATACCGATCTATTGAAGCTGGTCAATATTTAATGGATCGTTTTCACGCGACAATAAAATAATAATAAAATTGAATAAATTAGCTTGAGTAATAGTATTCATGCATCAAATAATTTCGGCGCATATAAACGCAACCTTTTGTACATAAAAAGGTAAACAATAACACTCAATGCTGTTGCTGATGCACACATAAAGAATACGCCGCCATAACCAAATTCAGCCCCCAAAATTGAAGCTGCTATATTCGGACCAACAATCTGTCCAAGACCTTGCGCGCCAACAATTAATGCCGCAAATGACCCTTTATTATCAATTGTTGCAACTGTTGACATTTGAAACACATCATTAAATATCCACAAAAAGTTAAACATAAAAACACTTACCAGAAGACTCATGTTGCTTATCCCACTTACAAGCATGCCAACAATCACGATCATCATCAGTTGGGCGCCGATTAACGGCTTAACTAAACCATATCTATTACTGAAAAATGCCGCAAACGCACAACCAATCAGAGTTAATAAAGAGGCCCAGAACAGCACTCCACCAGTCCATGCCTCTGAAATACCATAACTTAAACTGGCTAATTCAATATAGACCCAATATGCACCAATATTGATATAGCTAATAAAAATAGCCGCCATACATAACCATAATATATAAGTGGGTATTCTTGTTTCTTCTTTAGATGAATCTATGACTTTAGAGGAACTATCCTCAGCTTTGAATGGCACTACCCACTTTATAAATAACAAAGTCACTAAAAACCAACCGATGAAAAACCAATATATCCCGTCCATAGATAACTGAGGCAAAACCCTTACCTCCATTGCTTGAGAAAAGGCAAAGGCGAATAACATAAAATTATAGGCGCGAGTTGGTTTAATCGTAGCGCCGAGTGCCGCCACAGCTACAGCAGTGTAGATCCCATTGCCAATTCCTGAGATAACTCTAAGCCATAATACAATGTCATAATGCTCATAAATCGTGCATAAATAATTTGCGAAAATCGTAAGAATGATTCCTACTAATACTAGATATCTCCGATTCATTTTTGAGATAACCAAAGCAGTAATAATCGCGCCAAACGCTAAGCCGCCCAAATCAGCGCCTGCAACTCGACCTACTTGCTCAGCTGTAAATCCAAGTTTACTTGCCCAAGCTGTACTGATCACTGGGATCCCTACCATGACCCCATATCCTACTATCGACATATACAAAGATAATGAAATGGATCGCCAACCATCGAATTCTGTCTTAATGCGCTTCATTTGAATCCTTTCTTTAATTTTTTTTATAAAAAATGGCGCGCCCGGAGAGATTCGAACTCCCGACCACCTGGTTCGAAGCCAGGTACTCTATCCAGCTGAGCTACGGGCGCTTTGTTTTGAATTTCAATTATCGAGAACTATGACAATAAAACAGTATACAACAAATTAAATACCTTTCTTTGAAACCACAAAACTCTCATCATTAAACCAAAGACCATTATATTTTTTTAGTATCTTGGCAGTTACTTTTAAATATCCAGCTGTTTGAATAATTGGCTCTATTCGCTGGTTCTCAATTTGATTGACATACACCGCCGCATTCCAAGCAGCAAATAAGGTCGAAGTACCTATACTGTGCTCTATTTCATCGGGCATTACATGCATGTTGTAACGAATTAGAGACTTGGTATCGGAGCCCGTTAAGAAATTATAATTTCGACTCTCACGACCTAATTCATCTTTCAAGGCCTTTATCAATTTATGTCGATCAATACCGAAAGGTCGTTCATCAGGCCAAATCTCATTAATCAACTCAAGAGCTGGGTCAGCCCCCGAAGATTGTATTGCCAATAATCTGCCATGAGGAGCAAGTGCCTTCACCAAGGGCGCTAAAACTTTTTTGGCTTTAAATGCAGCACTTGTTCTAGCTCGCCAAGGTTGTGAGGCAATAATAAAATCATAGCTACCAAATACTTGGCCTGGCTTGGGGATAACATTGTTTAATAAAAATGAATGATCCTTTCTATATATCACTAGAACCGATGGCCTTGCATAAACAGGATTACCAGTAACTTCACTGGATTTTACTTGCCAACCATCCACCAACATTGAATCAATGCCTCTTAGTTGCTCTCCATATTGATGCGAGCAATCGCCTTCCAAGGTAACCTCATGCCAATTCAATGCGGCAGCTGAATTCACACTGCTAGGTCTTAACCAAGGTGCCTCAGCATAATACATATTAGTTACAATCATCACAGTTGCTGGATGCTCCATAAACCGATCAGAAAGTTTTTCTAAAGATATTCTTACATCTTCAAGACTGATTTCTTTCGCAACTATAAAGAAAGGCATAATTGGATAACGCCTATGTAATGATCGCATCAGATGTGTCAAAATTGTGGCATCACCCATACCGGCGTCAAAAATACGTAGCGCCGGTGGAGTCGGTCTTAAATGAGTCAGTTCTTTTGCTGCACGTTCAGCAACCTTCCATTTTTCATTCGTTGTATTAATAAACAACAAGTAGTTCTGCCGATTGTCATAAAAACGAATTTTGACCTTCTTAGTTAAATCTTCATCTCTTTCTGAATTAACTTTTTCCGAAGGGTTTTCAATAACTGTATTAACCAAAGTATTATTTGTTTTGGCGGCTTGATGTTGATTTATAAAATCCCTAATTCTAGTGCTGGTGGATAATGTAACATCCTTTCCATCTTTTAATCGAGAGCAAAGTTTCCCATCATTGATAGCTAACCTACCAAATGTAGATTTAGCCATATTGGCCTGACTACAAAATACCTCAATTTCTTTTAATAATTTATTTGCTGCAGTTGACATAAATGCTTCATTAAAAAAGTTAATTTTTGATCATACATCATACGAGTATATTTTCTACAAATAATAGTGGGCAATATACCATATATTAGAGGAATAATTATTCTTAATATGAAAATAAAGGAAATTTACTACATAATAAGTATTTGATAAATAAAGGTAATATAGATAATATAGATAATATAATGGCCTCTAATTATAGTGGCGAAAAAAATACAAATATTAATGCAAAATAAAGATATTTTGAATGTTTATTTATGATAATTTAAGATGATTATCCGGCGGCTGCGACCATTCCACCATCAACCACGATTGTTTCACCACATACCCAAGATGACGCTCTCGAACTTAAATAAATCGCTGCTCCTGCAATATCTTCGGGTTTACCCATACGTCTTATTGGGGTCTTATCTAACACAAACTGAGTCATTTTCTCATCATGCTCAATATGTGATGTCATTTTACTTGGGAAATAACCTGGCGCTATGCCATTAATATTAATATTTTCCTTAGCTAAATCTGCACCCATATGTCTTGTTAATTGTATAACTGCGGCTTTACTCGATGAATAAGAGTATGTCGGCATAATGGGATGCGTGATTCCATTGATTGATGCGATATTAATTACTCTTGCCGGGTCTTCTGCAGTTCCAGATATTTTTAATAAAGGCAATAATTTCTGTGTTAAAAAAAATATAGATTTTAAATTAATATTCATTACTTTATCCCATCCATGCTCAGGAAACTCCTCTATCGAAGCACCCCAACTTGTGCCAGCATTATTTACGAGAATATCCATACCGTCCTCGAGATTGCTGATGGTTTTAACAAACTCCAAAATTCCTTCGTTACTCGACAAATCTGATTGCAGAGCAATGCACTCGCCATAATTTGAAAATTCTTTTGCCTTTTTCACTAAAGTTTCTTCTTTTCTTGAGGTGATGTATGTTTTTACTCCATTCTCGACAAATGATTTTGCAATCATTGCACCAATCCCACTACTCCCACCAGTAATAATCGCTGTCTTGCCATTTAATGAAAATAAATCACTCATAATTACCTCCTCATCTAGATTGAACCTAGCACTTTTTCTAATGTTTTTATAAAATCTTCAATTTCTTTAGAGCTGTTGTAATGTACAGGTCCAATTCTTACAACTCCACCCGTATCATATAAATCTAAGGTTTTTATTACTTCTAATGCATAACTATGACCACTCCAAACAAAAATATTTTCTCTTGCTAAAGCGGCGGCAATATCTGGTGATTTTTTTCCTTTAATAGTAAATGCCACAGTGGGTAATCTTCTTTGTAACGCCTCTTTTTCAGTAATCCCTTGAATTTTCAAATGATTGATCGTTTGCAACCCTTCAATCAAACAATCTGTCAAAGTAGATTCATACTCAAATAAATAATTTAAAGCAGCATGTATAACTTGGGTCTGTTGATTTTTATGCTGATTTTTATCTACGTATTCTTTGGCATATTTGTCACCAATCCAAGCAAAATAATCTACTGACGCCGTAATTCCTGCTATACCTTCATGACTCTGTGTGCCAGTCTCAAAGCAACTGGGAAGCTCTTCGGTGGCAGGTCTAACTTTATAGGGTTTCAATAAATGCATAACTTCTTTTTTACCCCACAAGATTCCTTGATGCGGACCGAAAAATTTATACGCAGAACAAACAAGAAAATCACATCCAATATCTTGAACATCGATAGCCACATGCGGTGCAAGTTGAACTGCATCTATATAGGTCAGAATTCCCATATTACCGGCCTTCTGACTAATGGCTTTTATATTGTTAATTGTTCCAAGTAAGTTACTTGCCCCCCCTACACAAATCAGTTTAGTTCGATTGGTAATTAACGTATCCAACTCATTTAAATCAAATTCAAATGTTTCCGTGTTAAATGGCAGCCACTTTATTTCTAAATTCAAGTCTTCTGCCAGTAATAACCATGGCGAAATATTCGCATCATGATCCATTCTAGATAATATAATTTCATCTCCAGATGAAAGCTGCCTGCCAATTGATCGTGATAAATGTAACGTAAGTGTGGTCATATTTTGACCGAATATAATCTCTTCACTAGAACTGGCATTTAGAAAGTCTGCCATGGCTCTTCGAGCCTCAGATAGAACTCGATCTGCACGATTTGAAGTTTCAAAGCCACCTAAAATATTTGCATTCGATTCAATCAAACAATCACGCATTGCTTCCACAACTTGATTGCTAACTTGCGTACCTGCAGGATTATCAAAATATATCCTTCGCCTGCCATTGTCTTGAATAGATAAGGCAGGAAACATCCTTCGAATTTCATCAAGATTGTAATTCATTATTGAACCTTTGAATTGAATTGAATTAGCCCCATTTAATCATCACCATCACAATTTATATGAGGGAGAGAGACGAAACAATAGATATTATTCTAAAAAATATAATAAAACATCATTAAAGAATGATTAGTTTTGACAGTAGTTTGGGTCAACAAGTCCGAGTGTCATAAAATCCATGTAAGTCGATGAAGCTAATGTCGCAAAAGCTGGTATACCGGTCTCATCATGAGTATCTGTGAAAATTGCGTGCTCAACATACATACTATATGTCTGCCCTGGCTCAAAGGTATCTGCTGGAACAGCATATTGAGATGCTCGGTAAGTTAAATAACCATTTTTCTCAAAAGGGCGCCCGCTATGAACAACATCTTCCACCATACAACTGTCGATTGCCACAAAAATTGGATCATCAAGCAAACCCTTTTGATCCGCATTGCCTTCATTGAATTTCGGCCATGTAATGATCAACTCCTTATTAGGATCAACTGCATCAATAGCTATTTTTTTATTGTCTTGCTTAAAAATGATTACAGGATGTACAGGAAAGGTTCTGTCTTTGTAACTAACCACGCTATCCTTGACTTCACCCACAGAAGTATTAAAGCTAAAAGCATAATCACCCATCGGAAATTTTTTCTCTAGATCCTCATAGTTATCTGCAAATCCACTTAGATACATCACATCACCAATTTCATCTGACTCAGAATAGCGATACTCAAGTTTTTTAGTAATACTTTCAGTTCCTGGAAATTTAATCTTGGCATTATTAACTATGCCACCTTCAGATATAAATATTTCAGCGAAGAAAAGTGGTTTTAATAACTCAAGGGATCCGTTTTTAGTTTGCTGATATCGAGAAACCTTTCCGGTACCAAAAAAAGTAACATCTTTTTGGGATAATGTTTGGGTTTCAAATCCACAAGAAGATAGCAAACTTATTAGAGAAATAATAATCAGTAATATACGCAACAAAACCAATCAGCCTATCTAAAACGATTCATAATTTTTGCTAATTCCCCAGTACCAGGAACAAGCTCCTCATAAGGTATTTTTGATAAAGGCCTATCAGAGCATTGTGCAATTTCGTGCATATCATCACACTCTTTATCAATGTATAAAAGCCCCGTTATCACTTCTTGTTTGTTTATACTATCTCTCAAATAGGTATAAGCGCCAGCTCGATCCGTTGGATCATATTGTTTGTCAACTTTCCGAAATACAATTTTACTGCCATCATGCAATTTAATTGGCATGACCTCACCTTTTTTATATTTCGCTTTGATTTCATCAGCAGGAGGCACGAAATCAGTATCAATAACTTGATGATAAAATTTTCTAACATGAGAATAACTTTTTGTTGATTCCACATTATCATTAAAGGTGACACAGGGACTAATAATATCCAATAACCCAAATCCTTTGTGTCTTATCGCAGCCTTAATTAAAGGTACTAATTGCTCCTTATCACCCGAAAAACCGCGCGCAACAAAAGTTGCCCCTAGCGCGATTCCCATGCTTACCGGGTCAATTGGTTTTTGTTGGTTGGCTGGGCCTTTTTTTGCTTTACTGCCAATATCAGCCGACGCTGAATACTGTCCTTTTGTTAGTCCATAGACTCCGTTATTTTCTATAATATAAGTCATATTAAGATTGCGACGAATAACATGTGCGAACTGACCCATACCAATTGATAATGAATCGCCGTCTCCTGAAACACCTATGTATGTCAAATCACGATTAGCAGCATTAGCGCCTGTCGTGACCGAAGGCATTCTTCCATGCACAGAATTAAAGCCATGTGATTGACTGACAAAATAAGCGGGTGTTTTTGAAGAACAACCAATTCCAGACATTTTTCCTAGTTCATGAGGTTGAATATCAAGTTCAAAAACAGCCTGAATAATTGCTGCAGTAATGGAGTCATGACCACACCCAGCACAAAGAGTAGATACGACCCCTTCGTAGTCTCGCTTAGAAAGGCCAATAGAATTCTTGGCAGCCTTAGGATGGACAATGTTTGGTTTACCAATATAGGTCATCTAACCTCCATGAATTAAGCTGCAACACCTTTTTTTTCATTTTTAAGAACCTCTTCAATAATAAAATTAGCGTATATCGGGTTACCGTTATAGTGCAATATTGAAATTAATTTCTTAGGATCTATCTCCAAGTCGAGCATCAATAATGAACGCATCTGAGCATCTCTATTTTGCTCTACGATAAAAATTTTCTCGTGCTTATTAATAAAATCTTTCGCAGATTTACAAAAAGGGAAAGACTTAATGCAGCAATAATTATAATTTTTATTTTGCTCTTTTAATCTATACAGGGCTTCTCGTGAGGCACCATCACTACTACCATAAGAAATAATAGCTGTTTTATTAAATTTAGAATAATCAATGACAGCTTCAGGCATCATTTTTCTAGCTGTTTCCCATTTGACTAACAACCGATCGATGACATCTTGGTACTCTTGACTATCTTCCGTATAACCACCAAATTTATTATGCCCCGAACCTCTAGTAAAAAAAGAACCTTTAGCATGTTCCCCAGGTAATGTTCTATAGGTTATGCCATCTCCATCAACATCAAGGTATCGATAAAATTTTTCCATAGCATCAAGCTGCTCTGCATTAAGCACCTTACCTCTTTTTGGTTGATAATTATTATCCCACTGCAAATCAGGACACATCCAATCATTCATTCCAATATCCAAATCTGACATTACGAAAATAGGTGTTTGCAATTCATCCGCCAGATCAAATGCCGACAAAGTCATGTAAAAACACTCTTCAGGATTGGATGGGAATAATAACGGATGCCTTGTATCGCCATGAGAAGCATAAGCACAAATCATCAGATCACATTGCTGTGTTCTTGTTGGCATGCCAGTCGAAGGGCCGGCCCTTTGAATATCAAAGATTACTGCTGGTAATTCTGAATAATAAGCAAATCCGATAAACTCACTCATTAATGAAATTCCAGGACCGCTAGTTGGAGTGAAAGCTCGCGCTCCATTCCAACTCGCACCTAATACCATCCCAATAGCCGCTAACTCATCTTCAGCTTGAATTATACAAAAATTATTTTTTTTGGTTTTTTCGCATTTTCGAAGTTGATTACAAAACGCTTGAAAGGAATCCATCAATGAAGTGGAGGGTGTTATTGGATACCAAGCACCAACAGTGGCACCAGCGTAAACACAAGCTAAGCCTGCTGCCGTATTACCATCAATTATTACGTGATTCTTTGTTTTATTAAGGGGTTTAACACTTAATGGTAATGGACAGGCGAAGTTTTCTATTACATGATTATAACCCAACATTATTGCTTCCAAATTTGACGCAGCCAGATGTTTCTTTGCGGCAAATGTTTCGTTAAGCAGTTCTTTTATAATATCTAAATCAATCTTTAATAAAGCTGCAAGAGCACCGACATAAGCAATATTTTTCATCAGAATTCGTGACCTTACTCCTTCAAAATTCTCATTACATAGTTTAGAAAATGGAATACCAATAACTGTAATATCATCTCGATCCAGAAGTTTACTTCGAGGCCATGTTGAGTCATATATTAACCAACCACCTGCATCTACCGCTAATAAATCCTTTTGATATGTTTGCGCATTCATCGCAATAATAATATCAAGTTGATTTGATGCAGATTGATAACCATCACCGGTAACTCTCACTTCATACCAAGTTGGTAAGCCTTGTATATTGGATGGAAAATAATTTTTTCCAACCACAGGAATGCCCATACGAAAAATAGCTTTCATTAATAATCCGTTAGCACTGGCGGAGCCGGTTCCATTAACGGTGGCTATCTTTATAACCAGATCATTAACTCTTGCCGAGGGTTTAACGTTGTTACTAATTATCTTTTCCTCTTAGTTATTGCTAACTTTGCTCATAATGTTTGAATTGGCTTCATCTTTAGCATAAGGCAACAATAATGTTGATTTTTGCATATCCCAAGCTCCTGTTGGACAGCGTTCAGCGCATAAACTGCAATGAATACATAAGTCTTCATCTTTAACCATTACTCTTTCAGTCTGAGGAAGTGTTTCGGAGACGTATAGATCTTGCTCCATATTTTCAGCGGGCACCGTAAGTCGAGCACGTAACTTATCCTCCTCATCATTATCGGTAATAGTAAGACAATCTACTGGACAAATATCAATACAAGCATCACATTCAATGCATAAATTTGCAGTAAATACTGTCTGGACATCACAGTTTAAACACCGCTCAACTTCCTTAATAGTCTGCTCTAAAGTAAAACCAAGCTCAACCTCAATATCGAGTTGTTTGAAACGTTCCTTGAGATCAACATGAGGCATCAAACGTCTTTCTGAAGTATCGTAATCATTGGAATAACTCCACTCATGCATTCCCATTTTTTGACTGGCAAGATTCATGCCCGGTGGCAATCGATCATTCAAATCTTCTTTAGAACAATATTTATGAATTGAAATAGCGGCCTCATGACCATGAGCTACTGCCCAGATAATATTCTTTGGACCGAATGCTGCATCACCACCAAAAAATACTCCGGCTCTAGAGGACATCATTGTAGTTTCATCAACTATCGGACAATCCCATTTATCAAATTCAATGCCAATATCTCTCTCAATCCAAGGAAATGCATTATCTTGCCCGATAGCAAGAATTACATCATCACAATGAATAATCTTTTCACGAACCACTTTTCCACGATCAATTTTACCTTGATCATCTATTTGATATTCCATTTCTTCAAATAACATTCCTACTAATTTATGATTCTCAATCACAAATGCTTTTGGTGAATGATTAACAATAATTTCAACATTTTCTTCTTCGGCATCCTCTAATTCCCAATCAGAAGCTTTAAAAAATCCTCTCGGCTTCCTTGCCATTACTTTCACTTCCTTGGCCCCTATTCTCAAAGATGATCTACAGCAATCCATTGCTGTATTACCCACGCCTATTATTAAGACTTTTTTACCGATTGAATCAATATGCTCGAACGCAACAGATTCCAACCATTCGATACCTATATGCACATTATTTGTTTCGAAACGCCCGGGTAAATCCAATTCTTTTCCTTTTGGCGCCCCACTGCCAACAAAAACAGCATCAAATGCACCTTGCTCTAGAAAATCATCAAAGCTATTAATACGGTGACCCAGCTTAAGATCAACTCCCATATCGAGAATATATTGAATCTCTTCATCTAAAGTCTCTGGAGGAAGACGGAACTGCGGAATATTAGTACGCATTAAACCGCCCGTTTTATCTAATGCCTCGAAAATTGTGACCTCATAGCCGAGCGGCAAAAGGTCATTGGCCACGGCTAAGGATGCGCATCCAGCGCCAATCAGTGCAATTTTATGGCCATTTTTTTTAGAAGGTGCTTTTGGAAGTCTGTCACTAATGTCATCACGATGATCAGCGGCAACTCTTTTTAATCTACAAATTGCAACAGCTTTATCCTCTACCCTGATACGTCGACAAGCTGGCTCACAAGGTCGATCACAAACTCTGCCTAGAATTCCAGGGAAAATATTCGATTCACGATTCACCATGTAAGCATCAGAAAAACGACCTTGAGCTATCATACGGATATATCGTGGGACATCTGTATGCGCGGGACAAGCCCACTGACAGTCGACGACCTTATGAAAATAATTTGGATCTTGAGTATTTGTTGGCTTCATTTAATAATTTTTTGCATTCCTGCAACAATTTAAATTTTGCTAGTAGTACAACAAACTAATCCTTCCTCGCTAAGCTTAATGGTATCCACCATAAAGTAAACATTTTTTTACTAGCGTAATCGTTTATAAGTCATTCTTTTGCCAACAACGGCCCCAGTTAAAGAACTATTCTGATAAACAATTGTACCATTGACAATTGTTGTATCTATAGATGTTTTAAAAGTATGACCTTCAAATGGTGACCAACCACATTTATAAATAATATTTTCTTTATTTACTTGATAAGGTTTTTTCATATCGACCAAAACAAGGTCGGCATAATAGCCTTCTCTAATATACCCACGATCCTCAATACCAAATAAATCTGCAGGTGCATGACAAGCACGATCCACTACCAATTCATTACTTAGAACACCTTGATCAACTAAATCAAATAGCGCTGGAAGTGCATGTTGCACTAGAGGAATTCCTGCTGGTGCATCAAAGTAACCGGCGTGCTTTTCTTGACTTGTATGAGGCGCATGATCAGTAGCAATTACGTCAATTTTTCCTTCTTTTAATGCTTTTTGTAAGGCCAGTTTGTCAGCTTTGGATTTAATGGCTGGATTGCATTTTATAAATGTGCCATGTTCTGCATAATCACTTTCCTCAAACCAAAGATGGTGAACACAAACTTCTGCGGTAACTCTTTTTTCAGATCGATGTTTATTAGAAAAAAGAGCCATCTCTTTTTCTGTAGTTAAATGCAAAACATGCAATAAAGCATCGTATTTTTTTGCTAATGCTATCGCAGAACTCGATGATTTGTAACATGCTAAATCTGAACGAATATGAGGATGTTGAGACATGGGAACATCTTCACCGTATTTTTCTTTCGCAACAGCTTCGTTACCCAATATGATGGGTGTGTCCTCACAATGCGTTACTACCATAATTGGCGCATATTCAAACAATAACTCCAAAGCCTTTGGATCATTAACCAACATATTGCCTGTTGAAGCCCCCAAGAATGCTTTTATTCCACAAGCATCGTTGAGGTTCAATGATTTCACTACTTCTATATTCGTATTAGTTGCCCCCAAGTAAAACCCATAGTTAGTTCGACAACGATTTTTTGCTCTTAAATACTTATCATCAAGCGCATTTTTATTTGTTGTTTTTGGCTCAACGTTAGGCATTTCCATGAAGCTGGTGATACCTCCAGCAACTGCTGCAGAAGACTCGGTCACTAAATCTGCTTTATGCGTTAAGCCAGGTTCACGACAATGAACTTGGTCATCTATCATTCCCGGCATGAGATAACGGCCAGCAGCATCGAGTGAACAAACGTTATTATCGACTGAAATATTCGATGCAATTCTTTCGATTCTCTCTCCATCAATCAAAATATCCGCATCAAAAGTATTTCCCTCGTTTATTATTTTTGCATTTCGGATTATTATCTTACTCAAGGTATTTTCTCTGTATTTATTTAAAATTTAATATATCAATTATTTTGTAGATTATTGACGAATGAAAATGCCATTAACTCATTTACCGTATTTATAAATAGTTTGTATGATCTAAAAATATAGTCAACAAAAACATAGTTCAAATTTTCAGGATTCATCATTATGATAAAAACATTACTCAACATTTTAATTGCTTTCATATTAATTTCACTGCCTGCATTCGCTGATTCAAAAATTGAAATTAATTATAAAGAATTTCTCTTAGATAACGGTCTAAGACTTATTGTGCACGAAGATAATAAAGCACCAATTGTGGCAGTTAATCTCTGGTATCACGTAGGTTCAAAAAATGAGGTCAAGGGGAAAACTGGATTCGCGCATCTATTTGAACATCTAATGTTCAATGGAAGTGAAAATTATAACGATGAATACTTCAAGCCTTTTGAACGAGTTGGCGCAACAAATATGAATGGGACAACCTATTTTGATCGCACTAATTATTTTGAAAATGTTCCTAATACCGCCCTAGATATGGCTTTATGGATGGAATCTGACCGCATGGGGCATATGCTGGGCGCCATAACTCAGGAGCGATTGGATGAGCAAAGAGGGGTAGTACAAAATGAAAAAAGACAGGGAGATAATCAACCTTATGGAATGGTTGAATATCACATATTAGAGGGAATTTTTCCAAGCTCTCATCCATATTCATGGAGCACTATTGGATCAATGGCAGATCTTGATGCAGCGAGCTTGGATGATGTTCATGCCTGGTTTAAAAAATATTATGGTCCTAATAATGCGGTTATTGTGATCGCGGGAGATGTTAATCCTGAAGATGTTTTTGAAAAAGTGAAAAAATATTTTGGTGATATACCAGCCTCTCCTCCCACTGAAAGAATGATGGAATGGTCCATTAGATTAGATACTGATAAACGAGAGATTATAAAAGATGATGTTCCTCAAGTTCGTTTATATAAAGCCTGGGGAGGACCAGCGTTTCGCAACCTCGATTCAGACTTCTTGCAACTCACAGATATTATCCTAACGTCAGGAAAGACATCACGTTTATACAATCGACTGGTATACAAAGACCAAATCGCAACTGGTGTTAGTTCTTACCAGTTCGCTGGAGATATTGGAGGATTTTATTATATTCAAACTACTGTTCAACCCAATGGAGATCCTGAGGCAATTAAATTAGCTATCGAAGAAGAATTGACTCGCTTCCTAAGAGATGGTCCAACAAAAGCAGAATTAAAACGTGCTAAAATGAAATTAAAATCTGGCTTTATCCGAGGGCTTGAGCAAGTAGGTGGCTTTGGAGGTAAATCAGATATTCTAGCTCAAAATACTGTTTATGCCGGTAACCCTGGCCACTATAAAAAATCATTAAACGCACTAGATATAGCAAATCCAAAGAAAGTTCTGGAAACGGCTAGAAATTGGCTAGGAAAAGGATCGTATAATCTAGAAGTACATCCAAAGAAAACATTTAATGCGCTCAGCGAAGGGGCTGATCGATCAAAGGTTCCAGAAACAACGGAGTTCCCAAAAACCAAATTCGTTGATTTTGAACAAACAATACTACCAAACGGATTAAAACTTACAGTTGCTTATCAACCTAGTATTCCAATTGTAAATTTCAATTTACTATTGGATGCGGGTTATGCAGCTGATCAATTCTCAGAGCCTGGAACTTCAAGTCTCGCGATGGCAATGTTGGATGAAGGCACTACAAAATTAAGCGCTCTTGAAATTAGTGATGCGGCCGCAAATATAGGTGCCATCATTAGTGCAAGTGCTGGAATCGACAGCTCATCAGTTTCTCTTAATGCCCTTAAAGAAAATTTAGATAATTCACTCAAACTTTATGCCGATGTGATTCTAAATCCCAGTTTTCCGATAAATGAATTAGAGCGCTTAAGAAATCAAAGATTAGCGCAAATCCAGCAAGAAAAAAATCAACCTTTTGGAATAGCATTGCGAATTCTTCCTAGACTATTGTATGGGGATGATCATGCTTATTCTCTTCCTCTCACAGGATCTGGAACCGAAGTTTCCGTAAAAAATATTACTCAAGATTCATTAATTCAATTCCATCAAGATTGGTTTAAACCAAATAATGCCTCAATGGTTGTGGTTGGTGATATTACCATGAATGAAATCAGACCAAAATTAGAGAAATATTTCAAAAATTGGGTTCCGGGTACTTTGCAACAAAAAAATATTACACCAGTAGAGGTCCAAAAAAATGAAACAATTTATCTAATTGATCGGCCCGGAGCTCAACAATCAATCGTTTTAGCCGCTAATATCGCCCCCAGCCCAGCCAATTCAGATGAGCTTGCTGTTGAATCCATGAACGAAGTCATTGGAGGTTCCTTTACCTCTCGTATTAATATGAATTTACGTGAAGATAAGGGATGGGCTTATGGGGCTCGAACTCTTATTCTACAAACAAAAGGACAACGCCCATTCATTGCTTATGCGCCAGTTCAAACCGATAAAACAGCTGAATCTATTAGTGAAATAAAGAGAGAGCTGATTGAATATATTAATGATAATCCAGTATCTGATGAAGAATTGGATAAAGTTAAAGACAATAATACATTAAGTCTTCCCGGTCGCTGGGAAACCATAAATGCAATATCAAATGACATTAGTGAGATAATTACTTATGGATTGGCTGATAATTATTGGGATCAATACTCAAATAATGTGCGTAATCTGACACGTAAACGACTTATTAATGCAGCATCTGCAGTTATTAAACCAGAAAATCTTATATGGGTTATTGTGGGTGATCGTGAAGAAATAGAGGAAAAGATTAGCAATTTACCAATCAAAGAAATAATAATATTGGATAGAAATGGTCAAGAAATTATTCGACCTTAATTTTCTGAGTATACTAACTGAAAACATATAGAGCAGAGTTAAGTGAATAAAATAAATTATCTAGAATTAATAAAGACGGCCGATGTTTATTCGGTGGCTAAAGTGTCACCCCTTGATTACGCCCAACTTATTTCAACTCGTCTAAATAATAAGATATTTTTAAAACGTGAAGACTTACAAAGTACATTCTCCTTCAAAATAAGAGGAGCTGTAAATAAAATAAAAAACCTTGATAAAACAACTCTAAAAAATGGTGTTATATGCAGCTCTGCAGGGAATCATGCACAAGGTGTAGCACTGGCATCTAAACTTAATAATAATCGCGCCGTTATTGTTATGCCTCAAACTACACCAAGCATTAAAATTGAAGCGGTCAAAATGCTAGATGCAGAAATTATTTTACATGGTGACAATTATGATGAAGCTTATAGCAAAGCCAAAGAAATAGAAAAATTAGAGTCATTGACTTTCATCCATGCTTTTGATGATCCTCATGTAATTGCAGGACAAGGCACTATTGGTATTGAAATTTTAGAACAACTTAATGAAGATATCGATGCTATCTTCATACCTATTGGTGGAGGCGGCTTAATCTCAGGAATAGCAACTTATATCAAAGAAACTAAGCCAAGCATAAAAATAATTGGGGTCGAACCTGAAGATTCAGCTAGCATGACATTATCGCTTGCAGCGAACGAACAAATTACACTTGATCATGTGAGCATATTTGCCGATGGAGTTGCTGTAAAACGTGTCGGCGATATTCCATTTTTCTTATGCAAAAAATATGTAGATGAAATAATCACCGTTAATACTGATGAAATTTGTGCCGCCATCCAGGCAATATACGAAGAAACACGATCGATTGTAGAGCCTTCTGGTGCATTATCACTTGCAGGGATCACAAAATATACGGACTTAAATTCGATTAAAAATAAAACCTATGTGGGAATAAATTGTGGCGCAAATGTAAATTTCGATCGCTTAAGACATATTGCAGAAAGAGCGGCTGTTGGGAAAAAAAGTGAAGCATTGCTCGCTGTGGAAATCGAAGAAAAGCCTGGTAGTTTTAAACGATTCTGTAAAGCCATGGGAAGAAGAAGCATTACTGAATTTAATTATCGTTACCATAATGAAGGCCGCGCAAGAGTGTTTGTCGGGGTTGAATTACATTCAAAATCGAATGCTCAACAAGAAGTAATTAATGAAATTAAAGAATTGGGTTACTCGGTCGTAGATTTAAGTCAAAATGAAATGGCAAAAATTCACATACGTCATATGGTTGGCGGTAGGGCATCTATTGAAAATGAACGTTTGTTTCGATTTGAGTTTCCTGAAAGACCTGGTGCACTCTTGGAATTCTTAGATGCCATCGGAACTGAATGGAACATTACTTTATTCCATTATCGTAATCATGGTTCTGATTTTGGTAGAATTTTAACTGGGATTCAAGCTCCCAAAGAACAAACCGAGCAACTTGAAATACACCTTTCTAAAGTGGGCTACCGATATTGGGAAGAAAGCAATAACCCTGCCTATGAAATGTTCCTTGCTTAAAAAAACCTTAGTTATTCAATAAGAAATTTTCGATAGCTAACGCAAGAAGTTTTGGGGCCTCGAAATGAATCATGTGCCCTGCATCTGAAACGCATTCAGTTTTGGCGGAAAAAAATGGATGACCCCTTGAATTCACTTCTTTTAATAATTGCATTTGTTCTTTGAAGTTTGTATTTTCACCCCAAATAAATAGAGTTCGAGCTTGAATCTGCTGCCAACATGCTTCTGCTTCCTGTCTTCTATATTGCACAGCATTAGGTAATTTATGAAAGGGGTCAGCGCGTAAATTTATCTGACCATTGGCGTCTTTATAAGCCCACTCTCTGGCAACAAATTCCGCTTGCTCAAGCTTCATATTAGGACTTCTTTTTAAAATTCTTGGGACAAGTTCATCATAAGATGCGTAAGCCTTGAATACCGGTATTAATTGCTGTTGCTCCAACCAGCGGCGATAATTATTTGGAGCATTCTTTGGGTCAGAGTCATTTAAACCAAATCCCTCAATATTAATTAACTGATTGATAGCCTCAGGTTTAATCCCTGCATATAACGAAGCTATATTTGCTCCCATGCTATGCCCTATGAGCGTAGCGGGTTGATCCGAAGAATAGAATCGTAAGATTTCATCAAGATCGGCCAAATAATCTGGAAACCAGTAGTTGGAATTAATTTTTTCAGAACGGCCAAATCCACGCCAATCGATAGCTATAATTCGCCATTTTGATTGCAATGCGTCCACAACAAATTGAAAAGTTGAGCCTGTATCAGCCCATCCATGCAAGTAAAACAATACAGGAGCATCATTTTCACCCCAAACTTTAATATGATATTTCTTACCCCTTATATCAAGGAAAGTTGAGTTGCCACAATCGACCGGCTTATAAACTGTCATAGTATTAACTTAGGGTATCAATATGGTGGAGCCAGTAGTTTTTCGTGACTCTAGATCCATATGAGCTTGCGCAGTATCTTTTAAAGCATAACGCTGATTAATGCTGATTTTTATAACTCCTTGTAACACTAAATCAAATAATGCTTTTGAGGCACTCAATAATTTTTCACGCGTATTTATAAAATGTGCCAAAATCGGCCTGGTGACATACAAAGAATTTCTTGACGCTAATTCTGATGGCGCAAAAGGATCAACCGGACCGGAAGCATTTCCAAATGTTACCATCACACCATGCGGCTTCAATGAATTCAAAGAAGAAAAGAATGTGTCTCGTCCAATCGAGTCATAAACTGCAGCAACACCCTCTCCATCAGTAATACTTTTTACCTTCTCAGCAATATCCTCATTGGCCATAATTATTTGAGAGCATCCATGGGTCTTTGCAAGATCAGCTTTTTCCGTTGTACTGACCACTCCGATAATTTTAGCTCCTAAATGCTTTGCCCATTGGCATGCAATAAGACCAACACCGCCAGCTGCCGCATGCAAAAGAATGTGATCACCGGACTTTACTGGATAGCTTCTATTCAACAAATACCAAGCGGTAAGGCCTTTTAGTAATAAAGCTGCCGCTTGTTCATCTGAGATCTCATCAGGAATGGGCACAAGTTGGTTCGCATCAAAATTCCTTCGCTCAGAATAGGAATCTGCCGGTCTTCCCGTATAGACGACTCTATCACCTACTTTAACTACCGTAACATCGTCAGCAGTTTCTTCTACAATCCCAGCAGCCTCACTACCCAATCCTGTTGGTAAGGGCATAGGATATAATCCAGATCTATGGTAAGTATCGATAAAGTTTAAACCAATCGCAGTATGACGAATACGAGCCTCACCTGATTGAAGGTCGGATAATTCAATCTCAGTGTAATTTAATACCTCAGGTCCACCATACTCATTAATTCGAATTGCTTTTGTTTTCATGTTTATTTTTCCATAGTTAAAGAGCTCAAGAATAACGAAGCTTTTATAAAAATACCAAAAATAAACAATAATATTTGCATGAATACTTCGCTTCTGATGTGATTATATAAATAAAACAAATTAGAGACTCAAAATGGGACGTATTGAAAATAAAATTGCATTAATTACTGGTGCTGCACAAGGCATTGGGCTGGCCACCGCTAAATTATTCCTAAAAGAAGGTGCGAAAGTTTTATTAACAGACATCAATCACAAGAAAGTTACTATTGAATCAGAGGCACTTAATAAGATATACCCAAATCAAACATGCGCCCTGAAACTCAATGTAACAGAGGAAGCCGACTGGAAAAATGCCATTACTTGTATTGAAGAGACTTTTGGGGGAATGAATATACTTGTCAATAATGCAGGTATTGGCTCTGTTGGTAATGTTGAGAATGAAAATTACACCCAATGGAAGCATGTTCATAACGTTGATTTAGATAGTGTTTTCTTGGGTTGCAAATATGCAATACCGATTATAAAGAAATCAAAACATGGCTCTATTATTAATGTTTCCTCAATATCCGGTATTATCGCGGGACACAATATGGCTGCTTATAATTCAGCAAAAGCAGCCGTAAGACATCTAAGTAAATCTATTGCACTGCATTGCGCCAAAGATAAAAACGATATTCGGTGTAACTCAATTCATCCAGCTTTCATTGATACCCCTATACTCGATGAACTTTGTAAAAAAATCGGACATGACGAAGCAATTAAAAAATTATCTCGTCAAATACCAATAGGCCACATAGGTGAACCAAATGATGTCGCTTATGGGATTTTATATTTAGCCTCAAATGAATCGAAATTCATCACCGGCACAGAGATCATCATTGATGGCGGAATCAGTGCTGGATAAATTCATATAAAAAATACTAACAAATAAAAATATTATGAAACGTATTTGTCTTTGGTCGGGACCCAGAAATATATCTACTGCACTGATGTACAGTTTTGCTCAACGTGAAGATACGCAAGTAATAGATGAGCCTCTATATGGTCACTATTTGAGAGTAACAGGAACGCTTCATCCCGGACGTGAAGAAATCATGAAAAATACCAATTGCGATGGGAACGCAGTTATGAAAATGCTCATCGACAAAAGAAACAATAGCAATAAAGTATTATTTATAAAACAAATGTCTCATCACTTTCAGCAATTAAACAAAGATTTTTTATCGCAAACTGAAAATATTTTCCTAATCCGTGACCCCAAGGAAGTGCTTTCTTCGTTAACTATTCAATTACCAAATGCTAATGTCAGAGATACTGGATTAGACATTCAATGGCAACTTTATCAAACATTAAAATCTTCTGGGGCATCACCGATTATAATTGACAGTCGAGAACTGCTAATTAATCCTGAGTCTATTCTGACTCTCTTATGCAAACAATTAAGCATAAAATTCTCAAAAAAAATGTTAGCATGGAAGGCTGGCCCTATAAAAGAAGATGGCATTTGGTCTAAGTATTGGTACCAGACGGTGCATAAATCGACAGGTTTTATATCTTATTCAGCTAAACCAGATCTACCAGAAAAATTATTACCGCTCTACTATAAATGCCTGCCCTACTATGAAAATCTTCTCAAGAATGCATTAGTTACTAAACGGAGTTAACCAGTAATGCAAAAAATCGACCCACGAAATGAAAGCATATTAATATATGTTGGTGATAAATTGGTGCCTAGAGATGAGGCAAAAATATCTGTATTTGATAGTGTAGTTCAAGGTGGTGATGCCGTCTGGGAAGGTTTAAGAGTTTACAAGGGGAAAATCGCCGCACTGGATGAACATTTGGAAAGATTGCAAAATTCAGCAAAAACTCTTGCTTTCGAAACCATACCTTCCAACCAAGTAATTAAAAATGCAATATTCAAGACACTTGAGAGTAACAATATGTGGAATGAAACGCATATCCGACTCACATTAACCAGAGGGGAAAAAATAACCTCAGGCATGAATCCAAAACTCAATCAATCTGGATGCACTCTTATCGTTTTAGCGGAATGGAAACCGCCAATTTATGGTAATACAGGAATTAGTGTAGTCACGTCCTCTATTAGGAGAAATACACCTCAATGCTTGGATTCCAAAATCCACCATAACAATCTTCTAAATAATATAATGGCAACAATCGAAGCAAATGTGGCTAGAGTTGAAAGTGCCATTATGCTGGATGTAAATGGCTTTATTTCAGAAACAAATGATACAAATATCTTTCTTGTGAAAGATAACTCGCTCTATACTCCACATGCCGACAGCTGCTTACCCGGTCTCACCCGGGCAATGATATTAAAAATTGCTTGTGAGAAGGGAATAAATAATTATGAAAAGAATCTCTCAATCACAGATCTCTATACAGCTGATGAAGTTTTTACAACCGGAACAATGGGAGAACTTACGCCCATTCTAAAAGCAGATGGGCGGATAATTGGTGATGGAAAGGCAGGTAAGATAACCAAAGAAATGCAAACTTATCATCGAGAATATGCCTATAAAAATGGCGTGCAATTACCATTCAAACAAGCACTTGAGAGCTAAGATTTAAAGTAATTATCCAGGTAAGCACTTAAAGGAAGCTGCTCAATTGATTCAGCATCCGCTTGCTTTAAAATCGAGGCCTGAGCCTCTTTTTCAAAGAGATCATCCTTTTCAGCATTTAATGGTATTAAATTCGAAAAATAATTTTTTTGGTTTTCAGCCAACGATAAACCATAATCCGCAAAGCTCAATCCAGAATCACTCAATTCTTGCAATATTCTTGCAGATGGAGTGGCTTTTGAATCTTTAATCAATTCAATCTGAGCTTCTACCGATTTTACATATTCTGAACAACTTTCACTTTGATCAATCAAATCAGCAATCTTTAAAATATGCTCCATTAACTCCTGCGCCCATTCTTTAAGGCCAATTTTTTTACCTTCTCTAGAGAGAAATAAATCAGGATCTCGGCCAAAATTAGCTGTATCCATATGATTTTTCATTGTCTCTTTGTTATCAGCAACAGTCATCATTGGGCTGTCCTCAAGCAAACAATAAATCAAGAAAGATTCCATAAATCTTATTGTATTTTGATTGATACCAACTGGATCAAATACATTTAGATCTAATGATCTAATTTCCACATACTCAATCCCGCCTCGCTCAAGTGCTGTGGTAGGCCTTTCCCCAGAAAGAGCCACTCTTTTAGGTCTTACAGGGTTGTAATATTCATTCTCGATTTGTAATTTATTCAATGAAAGCTGCTGATACTCATTATTACGTAATAATCCAAAACTATCATAAGAGGCCTCTGGTGTGGAAATAGCATCTCTAAGATTTTGAACATACTCCTCAAGACTATTCAATGAAATATTGATAGTTGACTGTACTTTGCTTGTATAACCCAAATCACTCATTCTTAATGAAGTACCATAAGGCTGAAATAAAGTATCTTTATCGTATTCAGGTATACCAACTGATTTAGGGGAAAAAGATTTACACAAAGCAGGTGAAGCGCCAAATAAATATAAAATTAGCCAACCATATCTTTTAAAATTTCTAATCATCGACATATAACTGGAGGAACGAAAAATATCAATCGAATCATGATTATTCTCATTCAGCTTATAAATTGGCCAAAATTTCTCCGGTAATGAATAATTAAAATGTATCCCTGCAATCGCTTGCATATTCCTACCGTATCGTAAACCCAGGCCATTACGATAAATCGTTTTCATTTTACCAACATTAGAAGTGCCGTATCTTGCCAATGGTATTTCCCGTTTCTCATCTAAAGCGCACGGCATACTTGAAACCCACAATAGTTCATCGTTAATATTTTTATAGGTAAACTGATGGATATCACACAAAAAACTCAGCACTTCCCATGTATTGGGTACCGCTGGCGTAATAAATTCCAATAACGCTTCAGAAAAATCTGTAGTAATAAATTTGCTCGTTAACGCTGAGCCTAGGTTAGCTGGGTGTTCTGTTTCAGACAATGCACCAGTCTGATTCACTCTCAGAGATTCCTTCTCTAATCCCTTCAAGCCACCACATAGGATATCTGGCTTGTCAGACTCTGAAATTGATCGCAACCTTTTTTCAAATATTTCACTCACGTTCAATTATCTCCATACAACAGAACATTATTAAAAAAACATTCTAACATTATAGATTTACGAATAAATTAAATAATACAGCATCAACATCAGTAAGAATTAAAAATAATTTAATAAAAATTACCTTTAATACTTCACTAGCAGGCTAGAAAATGATTAAATTAAGGATAAATAATAATCAAAAAGGTGGGTAAATTTTTAATTTAAAAAAATATTACCTCAAACAATTATGAAATTAATTATAAGAGCAACAATCATTATAGCAATGATTATAACATTTCCCGTCAATGCTGAATGTAACTACCCTGAAAAAGTAAAGATACCCAATGGCACTACTACTACTACAACTGAATTTATGGCTGGCTATCAAGCTGTAAAAGCGTGGGTTGAAAAAATGGATAAATATCTGATGTGCGTTGACAAAGAAACAACAGCATCGATTACCTTGCTTAAAATAAATAGAG
The DNA here is from genome assembly GCA_028822065.1 of Woeseiaceae bacterium. Classification (GTDB taxonomy): domain Bacteria; phylum Pseudomonadota; class Gammaproteobacteria; order Steroidobacterales; family Woeseiaceae; genus SP4260. The sequence continues at coordinate 40,855 of JAPKEL010000002.1, forward strand.
AGCACACTCCAGATGTAGAAAAAAGAATAATCGAATTACAAGATAAGAAATATAATGCTGCTGTTGAAGATCAACAAAGAGTTGCACAACAACTTAATGAACAAGTTAGAGCCTACAAAACAACACAAGCAAACAATTAAAAAATAAATTATTTCTTTACTCTCATTTATAAAAAAATGAAGGTACCTCCTGCAAATTAGAAGCACATTATTAACTCATTTTACTAGAAAATATTAAGGCCAAATTATGAAAAATCCCGTTCGAGTCACAATCACCGGTGCGGCCGGACAGATTGGTTATCAACTAGCGTTTCGAATAGCTTCTGGGCAAATGTTTGGTAAAGACCAACCAATTATATTGCAACTACTCGAGATCACCCCAGCTCTCCCGGCATTGCAAGGCGTAGTCATGGAGCTTGAAGATTGTGCTTTTTCTACTTTAAGTGATGTAATCGCTACAGATGATGCGAATGTGGCCTTCAAGGATGCCGAATATGCCTTACTGGTTGGCGCAATGCCGAGAGGGCCTGGCATGGAAAGAAATGATTTACTCGAGGCTAATGCTAAAATATTTACCCAGCAAGGAAAAGCGATCAATGATAATGCAAACCGGCAGATTCGTATTTTGGTAGTTGGTAATCCAGCTAATACTAACGCTTTAATAGCTAGCTCTAATGCGCCTAACATAGATCCACGAAATTTTACCGCAATGACTAGATTGGATCATAATCGTGCAATAGCTCATTTATCTAAAAAAATAAATATGGACAGTGAGAATATAAAAAAAATGACTATTTGGGGGAATCATTCTGCAACACAATATCCAGATATTGATCATGTCACTGTAAACGATCATTCAATCAAAAATCAAATCACTGATGATTGGCTTAAAGATGAATTTATTCCTGCCGTCCAACAACGGGGAGCCGCAATAATAAAAGCACGCGGTGCTTCCTCAGCAGCCTCAGCAGCCTCAGCAGCAATCGATCACATGCATGATTGGGTGTTAGGTTCGCCAGAAAATGATTGGGTCAGCATGGGTGTTCCATCAGATGGATCCTATAATATCGAACCAGGCATTATTTATTCATTCCCAGTTCGTTGCCACCAAGGTGAATACGAAATCATCCAAGATCTGTCATTAAGTGAATTCAGCCGAGATCGGATGCAGATTACTGAGACTGAATTAAGAGAAGAAAGAGCAGCTATCGAAGAATTACTCTAAAGCAGGGAAATCCTAATCCTAATTATCAAGATATAGTCATTTCAAGATATATATCATTTATATTAGGATAGTATTCATATATTATGAAACCAATAATACTACAAACATACTAGTATTGAATTAATGAAAATATCTTAACCGGAGAATAACATGCCTGAAATCATTCTTGATTTATCTTGGTTACTGGCATTTTTATTTCTAGCCTTATATACGACTTACCAAAGAGTTAATCTGCTGTTTTCTACGATTGCCTTCTCAATTCTGATCTATTGCTATACTGTTTTTGGAGATGGAAGTTTTTTATGGGAATCTTTTCTTTGGGTTATACTTGGGACTCTGGTTACTCTTAATATTACCCCATTAAGACGCTCAAAGATTACGCGGCCATTGATGGATATTTACCGGAAAATGATCCCAAAAATGTCCAGCACTGAGAAGGAAGCTCTAGAAGCAGGAAATGTTTGGTGGGATGGTGAATTATTTTCTGGGATGCCAAACTGGGATGTGTTGATGTCCATGCCCAATCCAAAATTGTCTACAGAGGAACAAGCATTTCTGGATGGACCGTGCGATGAACTTTGCATGATGCTTGATGACTGGGAGATTTCGCATGAAACAGGAAATCTGCCAGAGAATGTTTGGGCTTTCATAAAAACTCATAAATTTTTTGCCATGATCATACCCAAAGAATATGGTGGCCTAGAATTCTCATCCTATGCCAATGCCATGGTAATTACTAAATTAGCCAGTAGAAGCGCAGTTGCATCTTCGACTGTAGGTGTTCCCAATTCACTTGGACCCGCAGAACTCCTTATGCATTATGGTACTGACAAACAAAAACAACGTTATCTTCCAGGACTGGCCTCAGGAGATGAAATACCTTGCTTTGCCTTAACATCAACGGAAGCAGGATCGGATGCATCAGCTCTAATTGATTCTGGAGTTATTTGTAAAGGTCAGTGGAATAATAAAGAAATAATAGGTATTCGTTTGAACTGGGATAAAAGATATATAACACTTGCTCCAATTGCGACTGTTCTTGGTTTGGCTTTCAAGCTTTATGATCCAGAGCATCTAATTGGTGATAAAGACGAATATGGAATCACAGCTGCATTGATTCCAACCGATACAGCTGGTGTTACTGTCGGTCGTCGTCACTACCCAATGCAAGTGCCATTTCAGAATGGGCCTACCAGTGGTGAGAATGTTTTTCTGCCGCTTGATTGTATTATCGGTGGCCAAAAAATGGCTGGTAAAGGCTGGAAAATGTTGGTTGAACTTTTGTCTGTGGGGCGAGCAATAACATTACCATCCAGTGGAGCTGGTGGTGGCCAAGCTGCCGCTTATGCTTCCGGTGCTTACACTCAAATTAGAAAACAATTTAATCTCCCAGTATCCCAATTTGATGGAATTAAGGAGGCGCTAGCTAGAATTGCAGGCAATACTTATATAATGAATGCAGCAATATCGATTACTTCAGGAGCAATCGATCAGGGCGAAAAACCTGCAGTGCCTTCTGCTATTCTAAAATATCACTGTACAGAATTAGCTCGTAAGGTTGCGAATGACGCCATGGATGTTCATGGCGGAAAAGCAGTAATGATGGGCCCAAAGAATTACATGGGTCGAGGTTTTATGGCCACACCAATAGCAATTACTGTTGAAGGCGCCAATATCCTAACGAGAAGTTTGATCATATTCGGACAAGGCGCGATCAGATGTCACCCATTTGTACTAAAAGAATTGCAAGCTGCTGAAGAGAAAGATACAACTTTGGGTCTTATAAATTTTGATAAAGCGTTATTTTCTCATATTGGCTACGCCATTAGTAACCTATCTAGGTCTTTTATCCTAGCAATAACAAATGCCAGATACAGTAAAAGCCCTGTCAACACCAATACAAAACGCTACTATCAACACATTAATAGATACAGCGCTGCTTTTGCTGTGGCCTCAGATTTTGCGATGCTTTCATTGGGTGGAGAGCTAAAAAAGAAGGAATTACTCTCCGCAAGATTAGGTGATGTTTTAAGTTCGATATATCTTGCCTCAACGGTTCTTAAGCACTACGAAAATCAAGGATGTAAGCCTGAAGACTTGCCATTAGTTCAGTGGTCAGTAAGAACTCTAATGTATGAAGCACAAGAAAAACTGCATAATTTTCTAAAAAATCTACCGAACAAAGCGCTGGCTTTTTTCTTACGTTGTTATATCTTCCCGAGAGGTCGTGCTTACTCTCCTCCGCTCGATGAGTTAACAAATAAAGTATCTAATATTATTACATCTAGTGGTGAGGCTCGAGAACGACTGAGTGAGTACGCATACACCACAATTGAACCTGGAAATCCTCTTGGTTTACTTCAAGAGGCTCTTGTATTATCAGAAAAAACAGCATTGATAGAAGCAAAACTTCGACAAGCAAGAAAAGATGGTTTAATAAAAAGTGATTATCTTGGGCATCAAATTGATGAAGCAGAAAAGCAAAAACTGCTAAATTCTATGGAAATACAACAACTCAAATTACTTCATGAAAAAGTATCTGAATTGTTATCGGTAGATGATTTTGATCAAAGTGAAATTGGTCGTAACAAACAAGCATAATAAAATATAGAAAAAACTGGAGGCAACCATTGATGAACAAAAAATTTATAACTTTACTCTTGAGCATTCTGCTAGTTGCTGCATGCAATCAAAGCAATAAAAGCAATGAGATAAATGTAATCGAAGAACCTATTTATTCAGTCCCTTCGATTAAAAGAAACCCTGCCCCAGAAGGTGCCTCTGTTTATTTTATAAATCCAGAGGCTAACGCCATCGTTTCCACCCCTGTAAAAGTTAAGTTTGGAGTTACAGGTATGGAGATTGTTCCCTCAGGTCAAAATACCCCTCATACCGGCCATCATCATATTATAATAAATGCAGACCTTCCTGATATGAATTTCCCAATTCCGGCAGATGAAAATTATGTTCATTTTGGTGATGGGAGGTCTGAAACTGAATTAAATCTTGCTCAAGGTGAGCACACGCTGCAATTGATTTTGGGTGATTATCTTCATGTCCCTCACTCTCCTCCAGTTTACTCAGAAAAAATCATTATCACAGTAGAATAAACGTATTAATATTCACATCCAGTAATCGAAAAAACTATGAAAAAAAATCTTGACATACCAATCGGAATAAGCGGTATTGCTGCCTATATTCCACCCTATAGAGTATGGCTAAATGATTGGTGTGAATGGACCGGTAATCAATGGCCAAAAATAAGGGAAGTGGTTGGGCGTAGCTTTAGATTAAGAGGTAACCAGCATAGTGTTTATACGATGGCAGCTACGGCAGTAATTAGATTAATTGATCAATATGATATTGATCCAAATCGTGTAAAATTTCTTGCTTTAGGAACCGAATCGAGTACCGACAACTCAGCTGGTGCCATTATTATTAAAGGTATGATTAATGAGGCTCTTTTATCTCGAAACAAATCGCCAATTTCACGCAGTTGTGAGGTGCCTGAATTTAAGCATGCATGTTTAGGGGGTGTCTATGCCATGAAAGGTGCTATTAGACACATAGCTTTAGATGGAGCGGGCGATCAAGCGATAGTAGTATGTGCAGATATTGCCGAATACCCCTTAGGAAGTAGCGGCGAACCAACACAAGGTGCTGGTGCCGTGGCAATGCTGGTTGAAGAAAATCCAAAACTTCTTGAAGTTGATATTATGAATTCTGGATCAGCATCTGATTATCGTATCCTAGATTTCAGAAAACCAATGATTCGTTTTTGCAGCCAAGAAAGGAAACTCAGCCAACAAGTTCAAGACTTTCCTATATTTAATGGTAAATATTCAACAACTTGCTACTTAGATGAAACATTGCATGCTCTGGATGATATGTACAATAAAAGAAAACTTAATCCCATTAGCTATCTCCGTTCACTTAAAACTGTATTTATGCATAGACCTTATCGAAAAATGCCAGAAACTGGGCTTGCCATCGCCTACCTATTTGCACTTTCTCGAGGTAATCCTGATGATCGAGCTGAACTTACATCCTATTGCTATGAAGCAGGAATAGATCCCATTAAAGTCATGCATGAGATGCAAGTATACACTCCGGATATAAAAGACTTAGCTAATCCAATCGATCTCAATAATGAAGCCTATCCGATGACAATGGCCATATTTCGTATATTTAGAGCCTCGAGACATTATCGTAGAGAAGTTTTAGATAAAATGGCTCTAGGTAGCGATACAATGCTAGATCTTGGTAATCTCTATACAGCTGCCTTGCCAGCCTGGATAGCAGCTGGATTAGAACAAGCACTCAAGGAAAATATAGATTTGACTGACAATGAAATACTCACCTTCGGATATGGTAGTGGTGATGCCGCTGAAGTGATTCCTTTTAAAGTTTGCAAGGAATGGAGAAACGCTGCAAAAAATATTCAATTTGCAGAAGCGATGTCATTCACAATAGATCTCAATAAAGCGCAATATTTAGATCTTCATACCGGAAAATCTACCAATACATTGAGCTACGAACTAAAGAATGAATTTATTATCGAACGTGTCGGAGATTCGGTAGAAAAAAATTATCAAGATATGGGTATCGAATATCATCGCTATATTAAATGATTAGAAAAATTTTATAAAAAACTTTCCAATAACTTCTTATGTTTCGACTTTAGTTGCTCCCACTCCATAATAAACCATGGTGTACAGACATTCCCTCTTTTTAATAACTTAGGTAAATCTTTTAAATTAATAAATTTAAAATCAGCAATTTCATTGTTATTAATATTAATCTTTTGATCTACACTTCCCATGTAAACTGAACATAGTTCATTTTCAGATCCAATATCCTTATACATAACAGCATAAGAAAATTTATAAACATACTGTAAATTCGATACGCTAATCCCCAATTCATCATGCAATCTTCTTGTGACTGCCTCCATCAAATTTTCGCCTTGCCTGGGATGACTGCAACAACTATTCGACCAAAATAAAGGCCATAATCTTTTTGATGCACTCCGCTGTTGTATGAGGAGCTCTCCTCGTGCGTTAAATAAAAATACTGAAAAAGCTCGATGCAGTCTACCGCCATCTTGATGGCAATCAAATTTGCTCATCGTACCGATTTTATTATCAGACGCATCAACAAGTATTAAATCTTCATTATCAAATGAAACTATATAGTCATCTGATTTTTTCATTTATTTATACCACTGAGATGCGGTGCATGCATTGGGATAATTTTATAGCCAGCTAATTCAAAAATCTTTGCCATTTCTTTTTCTTTTCCTGGGCAAAGAATGATAATTGACCCTCCACCACCAGAACCAGTAATTTTAGCGCCTAATGCGCCTTCTGATCTAGCTAAATCTATCATTTCCTCAAGCTCAGCATTTGATACGCCAATAGCATTAAGTAATCCATGTGCTACATTCATTAAAATCCCAAGTTGTTCGTAATCATGATTTTGTATAGCGTTTAAACCTTTTTTTGATAATTTTCCTAGTTGCTTGAATATATCTTTATAGAGAATTTTATTATTTTCATACCTCAAATAAACTTCATTCACTATATCGATAGTCCTAGAGGATTTATTACTTAAAGCAATGAGGATGGGAAGTGATTTTATATCTTCAAAATTAAGATTTTTAATACCTTCCTTTTTATTATAGAGGATGGGTTGGGCGTAAGAGGCAACCGTATTATCTATGCCAGATGGATTCCCATGGGATATTTTTTCGCATTCAAAAGCAATATCATTAATTTGTTTATTAGTTGATGGGAGTTTATATAAATCAATAAGCCCTCTTGTAATAGCAACTGCATATGACGCCGAGGCTCCTAAGCCCATTGATAAAGGAATGCGAGAAACGATATTGATTTTAAAATTCACTCGATCAATATTTAATAAATTGCATATTTTTTCTACCATCAAAACCATATGAGCATATTCAATAGAACATGGGTCAGAAATATTTATTGAACTACCATTAATAACAAAATGACAATCTTCGTCTATCTCTTGCACCTCAACATACACAGCTTCTTCAATAGGGAGAGCTATTGCATATTCATTGTAAACGACGGCATGCTCCCCCAATAATATAATTTTTCCTGCAGAAACCCCTACTCCTAGATGCTTTGATTTATCTTTATTATTCATAAAGCCAGTCTCTGTCAGTTTTTTTGAAGCCAATATTTCTTGTGCTTTCCATGCTTTAATTTCACCGCTTGAAATCATATCATTCACAACCTCTGTAAAATATTTCTCTGGAACATCAATACTCGTGGCTACACTTCTTGCGTGTAATTTCATATGACCTTTTTGTATTCCATGAGTCGTTAGAGCTCTCAATGCAGCTAGATTCTGAGCAAGTCCAACAGAAGCTATAATTATTGCTAATTCATTGGCAGAACTAGCATTTGCAATCTTTAACCCTATCTGAGCAGCTGGATTTGCCATCAATGAACCACCAACAATCCCAACTTTAATTGGTATTTTTAATTTACCTACCAAATTACCATCAGTATCAACAAGCCACTCAGTTAATGATCGATATCTTCCATCATGACAAGCATAAGCATGGGCTGCTGACTCAATTGATCGCCAATCATTTCCCGTGGCAATCGCAACTGCATCAATGCCATTCATAATACCTTTATTATGGGTAGCTGCACGATATGGGTCGGCATCTGCAAATTCTGTTGCATTTACTATGCTGTCACGAACTTGCAGCCCATTATAATCATCTTTAGCTAAATATTTGGGGGGTATTTTTACTTGAACATCAACGAGAGATCGATCAGTCAAATTAGATAATATCTTTAAACCAACTTTACACCCGGTCAAATTTACTACATCATCCGCCAAGTATTCACAGACAGTATTTACTAGATTTGCTCCCATTGCATCTCTGGTATCGACCAAGATATGCAATACAATTACTTGCTCACTTTTTTGCTTTAATATATGAATCTCTATATCCCTGACACCACCACCTCTTTTTTTTAAATTCGGTTGCGATAAATTTGCGATAGTGATTAACATTTGCTTATTCTGCTCGAGAATATCAACAATTTTCGCTGCATCTTTAATATCAAGGAGTTGAATTTGTCCAATCAATAAAGATTGGTCAATTGAAGCGCTAAATCCACCAGACATTCTAATAATTTTTGCAGCGCCACTAACGCCAGCAACTATGGAAGGCTCTTCTGTCACCATCGGAACTATATAATCTTGATTATTAATGAGAAAGTTAGTCGCAATTGAGAAAGGTAACCCAAAAACGCCTATGACATTTTCACTCATATTATCTGCAATATCCGCAGAGAGAATCTGACTCTCTGACTTAAGAAGCTTAGTTTCTGCTGGAGTGAGCAAGCCGAGATTAGATAATGCTTCAACTCTCTCGGCAACAGTCATTTTATAAAAGCCGCTAATATTCGAATTAGTCATCATTAAACCTCTAGAGTCAAACCTGCTTTATCTAATTGCAAGTTCAACGATACAAATCCATTCTGATTGGCTGATTTTTCAAAATCATCCAATAATCTAACAGATGAAGCGATGCAAATACCAATATCTCCGCCTGCACCACAAGGTTTATAAACTAAGTTGCTCTCCTTTTTTGCCAAATCTACCAATATATTATGCTTGTGCCCAAAAATATTTAAATCATACTCCATACTAAACTCCATTAAAGCATCTGTATATTCATCAAGATATTTCAAAAAGAGCTGATTATTTTGATCCCAGTTTGAAGCAAATTTAACTGCCATTTTTTTTAAATCCAAGAAACTTTTTTTTGAAAATCCTTTTACTTTAGTTAATTGTCTAGGTGTACTAACAGGAGTACCACTCCAAAAAATCCTAAATTTTAAATCGTGCGGAAACTCCAAAGAAGAGAGCGCCTTATTTTCCTTACGAAAATATTTAATAATTCCACCTTCTAAAGAAGTAGCAATATCCACGCCACTCCCATTGACACCTTGAAACTCTCGATGCACCTTTAATGCCAACTCTTTTACTCCAAATGACAATTTAAAGGTCTTGATAAATGCACTAGCTAACGCAACTGTGAGTGCTGCACTGGATCCGATTCCGTATTTGAGCTTAGTTTCTTTTTCATAAAAACCAGTGGTATCTAAAATAAATTCATAATGAAATGAAGGGCAAATATTTACTTCCTGCCACATACACTCAAAAAATATTCTAATGGAGTCGCTTGACTTACCTAAAAGCCACTCTATTTTTCCATTATTGTTAACAACAAATGGCAATTGCTTGTCCATGAAACCTAAAGTTTTCAATATATGTGTTTTCTTGTCATGCTCTTGTATCGAAACATTCGCTCTTTTATCAATAGCCATTGAAATTGCAGGAGCGTCTGTCAAAACTGCAAATTCTCCGGCAATTATTATTTTACCCGGCGCACTTACCTTAATAGCCTTCATAAACTGATATCCGAACTAGGGGCTCCACCTAATCCTGATTTCATGATAGAAACGACACCATCTATTTCAGCTAGTCTCTTCTCGATTCGAGCTTCGTTTTCAGGAAGACAAACCGCCTTTATCTGAGGACCTGCATCCATCGTAAAGAAAACAGATTCGCCACTTTGTTGCAAATCACGAAGGGCATGCATGCAATTAAGCGTCGCTGCATTCCAGTAAACGACAGATGGTTTAGTAGTCCACATAACCGAATGCATCTTCAAACAATTATGCTCAGAGACTGCCGCCAATTTCTCAAAATCCTTATTTATCACTGCTAGCCTTGCCTCTTTCATATCAGGCGACTGATTTTCAATCCACGCTGAGTAGAAAGGAGAAGAACGGGAGCTTAAATTCATGGCCCGTGAAGAAGAAATACTTTTTTTATTCTTATCAGTGATTGCAATCACAACACTTAATGGCCATCGCTTTGCTTTTGATAATTGCTTTATCTTAATAGTATTCGATGTATTTGTAAGTTCAACAATACCACCCATTAAAGATCTTGCTGCAGAACCTGAAATGCTGCCTGCTTGAGCAGCAAATAATTGTATGTCTGATTTTTTATTAATGGCCATATTTGCAGCAACAACTAATGCTGAAAATGAGGAGGAAGAAGATGCCAGGCCAGCTGATATTGGAAAATTACATTCACTTTCGATCCTAGCAAAGTCGCGGTTTTTCCCAACAACAAGATCTAAACATTGACTGACACGTGATAAATTTGGCTCATCTTTAACACCATTTATAAGCAGCTCATCTCGATTGAAATTAGAGGAAAAACCGACCTTCATATTCGTCCATAAACCACCTAATGTGAGGGACAAGGAATCAACAGCAGGTAAATTTTTTACTGCATCTCTCTTACCCCAATATTTGATCAATGCAATATTAGGATGTGATTGAGCTATTGCTTGCATAAAATTATCCATTATTTAAAAATTGCACTGTAAATAAATTATACGTGTATTTTAATGCAACTATTTGTGTCATTTTATATCGATATTGTGTTTATATATCCCCTTAACAATATTATTACATCTTACTCAGAGACTTAATATGTCAATGAATGCGCCTAACGCAATTAAAAACTATAAAAAACGCATTAATTCACTATTAGATGAAGCACTACCTTTATCTAATAATCTTTCCACATTAAATGATGCAATGCGTTACGCTGTCATAAATGGTGGTAAGCGTATTCGACCACTTCTCATCTACGGCTCCGGAATGTGCCTAGACATTCAAATAAATAAACTTGATATTCCAGCAATTTCAATTGAACTTTTGCATGCATTTTCCCTGGTTCACGATGATCTCCCATCGATGGATAACGATGATTTAAGAAGAGGATTACCCACTACACACAAAAAATTCTCTGAAGCTACAGCTATTCTTGCGGCAGATGCTCTTCAAATCCTCGCATTTGAAATAATAGCTAACTCTAGACCCTTGAGTGATCACGAAAAAACTAAGCTAATTTTATTAATTGCAAAAGCTTGCGGATCATCAGGCATGACGGGTGGCCAATCAATTGATTTGGCTTCTGAAGGAAAAACTCTAAATAAGTCAGAATTACATGAAATGCATGCAATGAAAACGGGAGCATTAATACACGCCTCTATTATGGCGCCCTTTTATTTGATGGACACCTCCAAGCATGACACCCAAAAAACAATGAGTGAATATGGATGGACATTGGGACTTGCCTTCCAAATCCGTGATGATTTGCTAGATATCGAAGAAACAACCGAAGTAATAGGAAAAACAGCCAACTCAGATATTAAAAATAATAAAGCCACCTGGCCATCACTTTTCGGAGTCAAGGAATCTCATAAGTATTGCGATGAATTATTAGCGAAATGCTTAGATCATCTAGAGATTTTTAATCATAAAGCTGATCCACTAAGATGGCTCACTAATTACCTAATAAACAGACAGCATTAAGGTTTGAAAAATTAACGATTATGTATGAACAATATTTTGGCCTAGATTCTAAACCATTTACAATAACTCCTGACCCACGTTATTTGTTCATGAGCGACCGTCATACCGAAGGTTTGGCTCATTTACTTTATGGGGTAACAGACAGCGGGGGGTTCATTCAATTAACCGGGGACGTTGGAACAGGGAAAACAACCCTAATCCGCGCTCTTCTAGAACAACTGCCAAAAAAAATTGAAATTGCTTTAATTATGCATACGCAAATTTCTGCGCAAGAGTTCTTGCTTGAGATTTGCAATGAACTCAAGGTTAAAATAACCGGAACGAGTGTTATTGATATCGTCAATTCACTCAATCAGTATTTGCTAGAACAATATTCGAATGGAAGACGTGTGATTTTATTGGTTGACGAAGCCCAAAATTTATCAACTGAAGTATTGGAACAACTTCGACTGCTCACAAATCTCGAAACAGCACAGAAAAAACTATTACAAATAATTTTAATTGGACAACCTGAGTTACGCGATGTATTGGCAAAAAATAATTTAAGTAATTTAGCGCAAAGAATTACGGCTAGATATCATTTACAACCTCTATCAAGATTAGAGACTGGTTTATACATAGATCATAGGTTGAAAATCTCAGGAGCAACGACTAAAATTTTTGATAAGAAAGCAAAAAAAGAAATCTTTAAATTTTCCTCGGGCATCCCTCGCTTAATCAATGTTATCTGTGACCGCGCCCTCCTCGGGGCATATGGCATAGGATCAACCGAAATAAATAGAGAGCTTATAATAAAAGCAAATAGAGAAATTCAAGGAGAAATTATCCCAGTAAGAATGAAACGATGGCCTCTTTTTGTAGTTTCAATATTAATGCTATCTTTAATCACACTTCTTTTTAATTACAACTATTTAGATTTAGACACAATAAACAAAATAATGAAAAAAATTTTTCAAGTAGAGAGTTAAGATGTCCTTTATCTTAGATGCCTTAAAAAAATCTGAACGCGAGAGGCAAAAGAAGAGCACGCCAAAAATATCCAGTGTTTTACTGGAGCAAAAAAAGCCCATGAGGCCTAAGTGGCCTCGATTAACAGTCTTTTCGCTACTGATAATCATTACTGTGCTTCTAATTGGTATATTTTATCCAAACGCTTTAAGCCTGATTAACAAAAAGCAACAAACTAATATCGATTTAACCCAAGAAAAAAAGGGGTTTCCAGATATAAAAATAAGTAATCAAAGTCAAAATGTTAGAACAAAAGAAATCATTGAAGCTATGGATAGTAATGAAACAACTGAAATATTTAATATTGACATCGTTAACTCAAAGTACAATCTCTTCTTACCAGAATTACATATTGATATTCATGTCTACAGCGAGATTCCAACTGAACGATTTGTGTTTATAAATATGAAAAAATATAATGAAGGCGATATATTGACTGCAGGTCCAGCGCTTGAAACTATAACTGTGGAAGGTGCTATTCTAAGTTTAAACAATATTCTTTTTCTATTACCTAAAAATTAAGTAATTACTTGGCTTCTATGCAAACCAATACCCTTTCTTACATTAATGGCAATGTATTTGCAAAAGCGTTGCAATCAGGTATTTATAAAGTCATTAAATCCCAGGAAAATTTAAATTCAATTAATGTTTTCCCAGTCGCTGATGCTGACACAGGGACAAATCTTTGTCTCTCTCTCGGCCCACTGATTGGTGTCATTGAGAGTAAAAAAAATCACCACTTAGGTACCTTACTTGAGGAGCTTGCCGATAAACTACTCGATAACTCACGAGGTAATTCAGGTAGTATCATCGCTCAATTCTTTCAAGGAATGAGTGAGAATGCTAATAATAAAAGTGAATTCTCACCGAAGGATTTCTCAAAATCAATCAAACTAGGAAGCGAATATGCTAAAGATGCATTGTCAAAACCGATTGAAGGAACCATTATTACCGTTATTTCGAGATTTGCAGAAAATTTTTCTAATGAAATCGAAAATAATCCTGATAAAGACTTTTTAACCATATATAACGTGGTTCTTCCGTTATTAAAAGCAGCCGTCACTGAAACAAAAAATCAATTGGATGTCTTAAAAAAAGCCAATGTAGTGGATGCTGGAGCCAAGGGTTTTTACCTCCTAATGAAAGGCTTTATTAATCACCTTGTTTTAGGAGAAGTGGAGTCGAAGCCAAATGAATCAATTGCCTCATATACTGAATCGGAAATAAACTTCAATGAAGCACTAAACCCAACAAACTATCAATATTGTACAGAATGCATTATCAAAGGAGTAGACATTGATAGAAGGAAACTAAGAGAGGCTTTAACCAAGTATGGCGATTCTATTGTGATTGCAGGAACAAAGCAAAAAGCAAAAATTCATATCCATACCGACGAGCCTAACACTATCTTCAATTATGTAAAAAAATATGGCGAGACTTCTTCAGAAAAAGCCGATGACATGTTTCTACAACAGAAAATCAGCAGTAACACCACTAATAAATTTGCTGTCATTACCGATTCTGCAGCTGACATAAGTGATGAAGATATTGAAAATCTGGATATTCATATTGTTCCAATCCGAATTCAATTTGGAGAAAAAGGATACTTAGATAAAGTAAGTATAACCCCAAAAGAATTTTTCGAAGAGCTTAAAAATAATCCTACCCACCCAACAACATCACAACCATCAATAGGTGATTTAAGGAGGCAATATCAATACTTAGCCAGTCATTTTACAAATGTTATTTCAATAAATATCTCTAATAAGATCAGTGGAACTTACGATGCAGCTAAATTAGCTTCAAAGAAAATTACAGCATCTGGGAAGATCCATATTTTTAATTCTCTGAATGCATCTCTTGGTCAAGGACAAATTACTGTAGTGGCAGCTCAATGCGCGAAAGCAGGAATGGATATCCAAGAAACACTAAATACTTTAAAAGAAATAAGAACACACACCAAAACATATGGAATTACTCCAAGTTTGCAATATGCAGTTCGAGGTGGTCGTGTCCCAAATTCAATAAAATTGATTGCAGAAATAATGCGACTAACGCCAATTTTACAAACAACTCCAGACGGAAATATAAAAACTAAACATTTCTTATTTGGCAAAAAAGATGTGTTAAGAAAATTTTCAAAATTTATAAGTAAGCGCCACAATAAAGACAAAAAATTCACAATATCAATAGGCCATGCTTGTGCTTTAGATAAAGCTGAATTACTAAAATCTTATTTTACGCTTGATCTCCCAGAAGCTGCTGAATGTAAAATAACAGAACTTGGTTCTGCTATCGGCGTTCATGTGGGGCTAGGAGCTATTATGATAGGAATCCAAACTCAGCCTGATTAAGTGACTAACTTTTAATCCCTTATTCCAACACCACGCTTCAACAATACAAAACTGAGTGTGAATAAAATCACTATAAATGCGCATACCACTATATAAGCATAGCTGATATCAATATCAGAGGTTCCTAGAATTCCATAACGAAATGCATTTACCATATATAAAATTGGGTTAAATTTGCTTGCGAATTGCCAAAAATCAGGAAGTAAATTAATGGAATAAAACACTCCGCCTAAATAAGTCAGAGGAGTAATAATAAATGTAGGAATAATGGCTATATCATCAAATTTCTTAGCATATAAAGCATTGATAAATCCTGCCATTGCAAATACCACCGAAGACAAGAAAACTATTGAAAATGTTATTAGCGGATGTTTTAACTCCAATTTCGTGAAGCTTAATGCAATGATCGTTACCATTGCACCCACGAGCAATCCACGCAAAACTCCACCGGCGATATGCCCAAGAATAATAGTGGCATTAGACATAGGCGACACTAACATTTCTTCTATATGGCCTCCATATTTAGCTCCAAAAAAAGAAGACACAACATTCCCATATGAATTGGTTATAACCGACATCATAATTATACCAGGGGCAATAAATTGCATATAACTGTAACCACCCATAACGCCCACTCGGGAGCCAATTAGATTACCAAAAATCACGAAATACAGTGTCATGGTAATTGCTGGTGGCACAATAGTTTGTATCCAAATTCGTAACACACGAATAACTTCTTTTCTAACAATTGTATAAAATGCAATCATGTTTAAATTAAGATTCATGTTATGAGTGTTCCTCAGAAATATCTTTTTTTGAGTCAACAAGTCTCATAAATAACTCTTCGAGTCGATTAGATTTATTTCGAAGGCTTGATACTTTAATATTTTCTTTATTCAATAACTCAAATAAGTCATTAATTCCATGGTCCTCGTCCACCAATATTTCTAAGACATTTTCACCCATCATTGAATAAGTAAATCCTTTTAGATTAGGGTCTTCAGTTAATTCATTCTCTAAATTCAAAACAAAAGTTTCTTGCTTAAGCTGCCTCAATAATTCGCCCATACGGGTATCTTCTATAATCATACCTTCGTCAATAATGGCTACATTCCGACATAGATTCTCGGCCTCCTCAAGATAATGAGTAGTAAGGATAATAGTTGTTCCATTTGCATTAATATTTTTAAAAAATTTCCACATTGAACGCCTTATTTCTATGTCTACTCCAGCTGTTGGCTCATCTAGTATTAATAATTCTGGCTCATGAATGAGCGCTCTGGCTATCATTAATCTTCTCTTCATACCACCGGATAAAGTTCTAGAGATATCATCTCTTTTATCCCATAATTTTAATTCACCGAGATATTTCTTTGCTCTTTGCAAGGCAATACTTCTTTTAATCCCATAAAAGCCAGCTTGATTTACCAGAATGTTTAATGGTGTATCAAATGTATTGAAATTCACTTCTTGGGGTACCATTCCAATATGCATTTTAACTGACTCAGGGTGAGTAGCTAAATTATAGCCAAATACCTCAATATTGCCTGAACTTTTCTCAACTAAAGAACAAACAATTCGAATTGCCGTCGTTTTACCAGCTCCATTTGGTCCGAGGAGAGAATAAAACCCACCTACATCAACCTTCAAATTAATTCCTTTTAAAGCCGTGAACCCATTTGCATAGGTTTTAGCTAGATTTTTTATTATGAGTGCTGACATATGGTAATTATCGCATATTGCTCTATTGTTATGATATGACGTTAACAAAAATATTAGAGCGTAACCGCTTTGTCTTCATCAAGATTAATCAATAATTAAATTATTTTACCCTACTCTGAAGAATGTAAATAATGGCTCATCATATTTATCGTATTTGAGCCCATGATAAAAATATTTAAGTTAAAGTACACTTGATATCACCTCTTAAAATAAATACCCACAAGAAACGAGGAAAAGACTATTAAAAGACATGTATTTTCTGGAAATTATTTGCATCAACCTCATTTATACAAAGATAAGATTAATAATGAAGTTGCCTTGAATAATAACAATCATCGGTTTATCTTTATCCTAAAAGGTCAGTGCCTATCATCAAATGATTCCAAAACAATTTTATTTTTTAAAGCGGTTGAAGCAAAAAAATACTTCACCATTAAAGCTCATGTTTTTCTTGGTGAGTTTAATAATAATTTTATTTTTGCCTGTGAAATAAATGAAAAACAATCATTACTATTAAAGAAAATTGGTCATTTCTCTAATTTGAGAATATTAGCGGCTAATCTTTCCGTTGAAGAATCTCATATTGCTGCAAAAGCAATCGCCTTAATAAATTGGCATAAGATTAATAAATTTTGCAAGAAATGTGGGGCAAAAACTAGGCAATATCTTCAAGGTCAAACAAGAAAATGTGACAGTATAAAATGTGAATATCAAATATTCCCAAGATTGGACCCTGCTATAATCGTTTTAGTTATAGATCAAAGCCGATGCTTGCTCGGTCGTCCAAAAAACTGGCCTCAGCTACAGTTCTCAACTATTGCAGGATTCGTGGAACCTGCTGAGAGTCTCGAGGATGCGGTAATTAGAGAAGTTTTCGAAGAAACCAATATTAAAGTTGATAACATTAAATACCATAGCTCACAACCATGGCCATTCCCCTCCTCCTTAATGCTTGGTTTCACTGCAGTTGCACTCTCAAATGAAATTAAATTAAATGACAATGAATTAGAACAAGCAAAATGGTTTTCAAGAGACGAACTTACTTCTGGACGTATTAAATTACCACCAAC
Organism: Woeseiaceae bacterium; assembly: GCA_028822065.1. Lineage (GTDB taxonomy): Bacteria > Pseudomonadota > Gammaproteobacteria > Steroidobacterales > Woeseiaceae > SP4260. The sequence continues at coordinate 58,684 of JAPKEL010000002.1, forward strand.
ATTATCCATTTCACGAGCTCTTATTGATGGATGGATTAGAAATGAGTATTAATTAATCAAACAAATATTCAAATAATTAAATTTTTTGATATCCATACACCGATATCTTTAATCTCATTTTGACAGACAGAATGGTCCATAGGGTATTCATTCCATAACACTGAATACTGCATTTCCTCAAGCTTCAGTCGTGACAGTTTCCCAGCATCAAAAGGAATAACTGGATCATATTGACCGTGTGCTAAAAATATTGGTAAATCTCTAGGTTGAGATTTATCGTTCTCAATAACTTCGCTATTCAGAGTCGATTCAAGTGGTAAATATGTCGATAATGCCAGTAATCCACCAAGTTTTTTCGGGTATCTTAAAGCTGTATGCAAAGCAATAGCGCCACCTTGAGAGAAACCAGCAATAATAATTCTTCTTGATGTAATGCCTCTTTTCTTTTCTCGCTCAATTAAGGATTCTAGCATTAAAGTACTTTGCCTAATTCCTTCCTCATCTTGAGTTCCATCTCTATCAAGACTCATAACGTCAAACCAAGCGCGCATAGTCATACCCCCATTAATAGTAATAGATCGAAGTGGCGCATGAGGGAAAATAAAACGCAAGCCAAGATTTTTTGGAATTTCTAATTGGGGTACAATTGGTTCAAAATCACTCCCATCTGCACCAAGACCATGCAACCAAATTACAGTTGCAGTGGGAGTGCCATTTATTTCTTTTTCTATTACCTCATTCTTATTCAATTTCGAACATCCTTAGAGAGAAGAGTGCACTATCGAAGATAGATGATAATCTATTATACGAATATGAAATATAAAATAAGCCAATAATTAATATATCATTAATATAAAGGTTGAAATAAAGGTAGTTGCATGAACAAAAAATATCTCAAACATAACTTTATAGGGTTCCTTATCATTCTTTTTCTGATTGAAGGTTGTGGGCAAAAGGGTCCTTTGATCCTTCCTGATGAAAAGCCATCAGCAAAACTAAACTTTAATATATAAAAATAATCAAATTAAGATTCACTAAATAAAAATTCGGTAAATAAAAATGGATAACGATAAGCTTGTTCTGGTTGATGGATCTTCATATCTGTATCGCGCTTTTCATGCGTTACCACCTTTAACGAACTCTAAAGGACATCCAACTGGAGCGATTTATGGCGTAATAAATATGATCAATAAATTATTACATGAACAAGTAACAGAATATTTTGTTGTAATCTTTGATGCGCCAGGAAAAACATTTAGAAATGATCTGTATTCTGATTACAAAGCCAACAGACCCTCAATGCCGGACGATCTTAGGCCACAAATAGAACCAATACATCGAATCATAAAAGCTATGGGACTTCCGCTTATAATGGTACAAAATGTTGAAGCTGATGATGTAATCGGAACTTTGAGCAAAGAAGCCGCGGCAAATAATATGCAGGTAATTATCTCCACTGGTGACAAAGATATGGCTCAGCTAGTTGATCAAAATATTACTCTAATCAATACCATGAATGATCAGAAACTAGATCGAAATGGAGTGAAACTAAAATTTGATGTCTATCCAGAGCAAATTATCGATTACCTCACACTTATGGGAGATAAAGCTGACAATATCCCAGGTATACCAAATGTTGGCGCAAAAACTGCCAGTAAATGGCTGAATAAATACGATACATTAGAAAATATTATTGATAAATCCAATGAAATAAGCGGGAAAATTGGTGAAAAACTACGAAACAATATAAACCAACTTCCTTTATCAAAAAAATTAGTAACGATTGACCAAAATCTAAATCTTGGGTTAAAGCCAAGTAATCTAAAAATCACAACAAAAGATATAGAAAGACTAAAATCCATTTATAAAGAACTGGAACTCAAAACATTCTACTCACAGCTTAGTGAGACTCCAAAAAAAACAACATCAAAGCAAAATAAGACCAATTACAAAAGTATTTTAAATGAGAGCGATTTAATGGAATGGGTGGATCGTTGCAGTCAAACAAAATTATTCGCTATTGATACAGAAACTAACAGTTTAAATTATATTGAAGCTGATCTAGTAGGAATATCTCTTTCAGTGAATGAAAATGAGGCTGTTTACATCCCCTTAGCTCATGATTACCCAGATGCTCCAATACAACTAAAAATAAAAGAAACACTAAGCATACTCAAACCTCTTTTAGAGGATGAAGAAATAAAAAAAATTGGTCATCATTTAAAATTTGATGCTCATATATTTGCTCGTTATGGAATTATCCTAAAGGGGATGGAATTTGATTCTATGCTTGAATCATACATTTTAAATAGTGTAGCTACACGTCATGGCATGAATTCAGTAGCGGAATATTATTTACATAGAAAGACAACACTCTTTGAGGATGTGGCAGGTAAAGGGGCCAAACAAATAACATTCAACCAAATAAACATAGAAACTGCGACATCTTATGCTGCTGAAGATGCTGATGTAACACTTTGTTTGCATAATCATCTCTGGGGAGAAATTAATAAGAATCCTTCGCTTAAAAATCTCTACGAAAAAATTGAGAAACCTCTGATCCCAATCCTTTTCGAAATAGAAGAAAACGGTGTATTGATTAATAAAATAATGCTTAAAAAACAGAGTGATGAGCTGTTAAAATCACTGAATAATCTTGAAGATCATGCCCATAAAATGGCTAATATGGAATTTAACTTAAGCTCGCCAAAACAACTCCAAGAAGTCCTTTATAAGAAGTTGAAAATACCTATAATTAAAAAAACACCAAAAGGGCAACCCTCAACAGCAGAAGATGTCCTTCAAGAGCTATCCGTAAATCACGAATTACCAAAACTTATCTTAGAGCATAGAAGCTTAAACAAACTTAGAAATACCTATACTGAGAAATTACCTCAACAAATATCAAATGAGACTGGCAGGATTCATACTTCTTATCATCAAGCAGTTACAGCTACCGGTCGATTATCATCCAGTGCACCAAATCTTCAAAATATACCAATAAGGACTTCTGAGGGAAGACGTATCAGAGAAGCTTTTATTGCTCCAAAAAATTACAGTATTTTAGCCGCCGATTATTCTCAAATTGAACTTAGAATCATGGCTCATCTATCTTCAGATGAATCACTTTTATTGGCATTCTCAGCAGGTGAGGATATTCATAGAAAAACTGCAGCAGAGGTTTTAGGTATAGCTGCCGAAAAAGTATCTCAGGAGCAAAGACGATGGGCTAAAGCTATTAATTTTGGGTTAATGTATGGCATGTCTGCATTTGGCTTAGCTAAGCAATTAGGGATCGGTCGTCATCAAGCTCAAGAATATATCGATCTTTACTTTGAAAAATATCCAAAAGTTCAATCCTTCATGGATGCGACAAAAGAGCGTGCAAGAGAACAGGGGTATATTGAAACATTATATGGACGAAGGTTGTACTTGCCTGATATCAATAGTAAGAATGGTCTCCGAAGAAAGTATGCAGAACGAAGTGCAATCAACGCTCCCATGCAAGGCTCCGCAGCAGACATAATAAAACTTGCCATGATTGATGTGGATAGATGGCTTAAAGATGAAAAAATTGCAGCAAAAATAATCATGCAAGTTCATGATGAATTAGTATTAGAAGTGAAATCAGAATTAGCCTCAGAAGTTAGACAAGAGATTACTAGGATTATGGAATCAACAGTTAGCTTAAAAGTGCCATTAATAGTTGATACTGGAATAGGGAATAATTGGGATGAGGCCCATTAATTATCTTCTGGCCTTTTAATGTTCAAAAAATCTTCCAATACGCTTCGTGCTTGATCAAGACCTTGTCTTTTTAATGAAGAAAAAAGCTGAGCAGTCACCGATTTCTCCAGCTCCAATTCAATATTTTTTAATGTCTCATTTGCTATCCGTCTTTTAACTTTATCCGCTTTAGTCAATAGTATATGAATAGGTGTACTTTGTAGTTTTGCGAAAAATAACATATTACGATCATATTCAGATAGACCTCTTCGAATATCCACAATCATGAAAATTCCTCGCAAACTCTGACGATTCTCGCAATAATGCGAAAGCAATCTACCCCAGTGGTCTCTAGTTGCCGCATTAACGCGCGCAAAACCATAGCCAGGCAAATCCACTATGCGAGTCTCTTCAGTTAAATTAAAAAAATTTATGAGTTGCGTTCGGCCTGGTATTTTACTGGTTCTGGCAAATTGTCGTATATTCACAATCACATTAATTGCGCTGGATTTACCAGAATTTGAACGCCCAGAAAATGCAACTTCTGCGCCTAAATCACCTACAAATTGCTTAGGATCATTTGCACTTAGAATAAACTTGGCTTTTGGATATTGTGACATGGCTGTATAATGAATAAGTATTTAAATTATAGATCGCATCATAAAGTAAAATTAACCTAATGGTAACGATACTTTAAGTTACAATATCTAAAATCAAAAGCTATAAATATAAAGCTATAATTCTTAAAACATAACTAATCGAAAAGTAATGGCCACTAATATGAAACTGAATTTTGTTTTATTTACTCTTTTATTTGTTCTGAATGCTGCTACTGCTCAGTCACTCGTTGATGGATCCATTGAAAATGGTAAAGCTATTTCAATTACTTGTGGTGCCTGCCATGGCGCAGATGGAAACAGCATTAATCCATTATGGCCCAATCTTGCCAGCCAACATGCATCATATTCAGTTGAACAACTTACAGCATATAGGGATGGTAAGCGCATGGATAGCCTCATGGTAGCAATGTCTCTCGCGTTAAGTGACCAAGATATTAAAGATCTTTCTGTATATTTTGAAAGCCTCCCTTCATCAGAAAAAGTAATCGCCGATCCATCTAGTTTCGAACTGGGACAGAAATTATACCGTGGTGGTAATTCCAAAAGTGGAGTTGCCGCATGTATGGCATGTCATGGCCCCGCAGGAAAAGGTAATCCTGCTGCTTTATACCCATCACTCAATGGGCAAGGTGCTATGTATACTGTAAAACAATTAAATGACTACGCAAGTGGTGCAAGAGTATCAATGAGCCCTGTGCAAATCATGCGAGATATTTCAAAAAAACTAACGGAAGAAGAAATTCAAGCAGTTGCTTCATACATTCAAGGCTTGCATTAAATGAAAATCTTCTGAAGAATAGAAAATCATTAATATAATTAAAATACTATTGAGAGGCTTTTATGTTAATTAAGTTATTATTCAATTTAATCGTTGTAATGGCATTAACCAGTTGCAGCTCAAATGAGGCGCCGTCCACTCAGACCACCCCAAATACTGGACAAACCTCTATTCAATTTGAGAAAAAAAATGAAGTTGTTTCTCAAATTGAATCTGTTTTAATTGAAGAATCTGACGCCGAAGAGTCAATTAGTGATGATTCTCAGCCAATAATTCTCGCGCAAGCAAATATCAATCAGAATAATAACTGGGAATATAATGAATCTCAGCATTTTATGCGCTTAATTCCAACCCAGCCTACTATTGGTGGTCCAGGAAAAATCGAAGTAGCAGAATTTTTCTATTATGGGTGCATCCATTGCATGACATTTGAACCTATTGTAAATACATGGAAGAAAGATATTCCTGATAATGTTCGTTTTGTTCGAGTGCCTGCTTTATGGAACCCTCTATTAAAACTACACGGACGCATGTATTACACAAAAGAAGTATTAACAAAGAATGGAAAACTTAAAGATCCAGATGGATTTCGAGCTCGTATATTTAAAGAATGGCATAATAAAAAAAATTACATGTCATCAGAAACAGCGATACAAAAAATATTTAGCGACTTTGGTGTAAGTGAAGACGATTTTAAGAAAACATTTGCCTCGTTTGAGGTAGCTCAGAAATTACGATTGGCTGATGATCTAGCAAGACGATATAGCATCTCAAGCACGCCAAGCATGGTTGTGAATGGTAAATATCGAACTGGTGCAGGAGAAGCTGGTAGTTACCCCTCATTAATCAAAGTAATTGATGAATTAATCGCTCGTGAAACAATCAGGTAATAAACCTTTATTTAAATTATATCGGTGGTTATAATTTTCCACCCATCCTTTTGCTTGCGCCAATAAAGACGTCTCATTTTAATTTCAATAATATCGTTATATTTTATTTTCTGAGTGAAACGAGATAAAACTACATCCTCACGCGAAGGTTCTCCTATAATCATTAAATCTTCAATAATCATAGATTTATTTATTATTGATAAGTTATTAATGATGGAGTGCTCAGTCATTGGAATTACTGAGGGGTTCGGCTCATAAAAAGATAAAAACCTTTCCAGTTTTGATTCTTCAAAACTCCTCTTCCAGGCATCAAGAACTCCATGAATCTCATCACGGATTAGAGTAATTTCAGCAAGTGATTTCCAGTGTATTTTTTTAGTAATAATCACTGGAGTCACCATTAGAGCCAACGTACTTGATAACTGAATTATTTCCTTATTTGGTAACGCCAGACAACCATCAGTATCAAAGGGGGGACGTTTAAAAATATTTGGATTTGTCCCATGCAGCCAAATTCCATAACCCGTCTTATCATTATAACGATCCCAAGCATTAGGATAATCCAATGGATAAGCGGCCGCACCATATTTCAATGGTAATTTAGACGCATCCAGTTTTTTTGTAATAAAATAAGTACCAATAGGAGTCTTTTTATCTCCTTGCTTCTGTTTTCCAGAACCCTTCAGTCCAATTGACATATAGGATTCATCACTTTTGATTAATTTTCTTTTGGCAACGGAATAATGGATTAAAGTGGCATTTTCTGTATCAGCGATTAATACGCTCTCTATTGAATCAGGAATCTCAATAAGATACGCAGGAACAAGATCTTCTGCTTGTATATTCGACAAAAAACCACTCTTCGTACACGCAAGTAAAACTATAAAAAGTAAATTTCTTAAAGAGCTTTGCATTAATTATCTTTTTTTCCACCAATCGCAAATGCGTCTACAGCAATACATCCCAATTCATTAATGATCAAAGGATTGATATCCAATTCACTAATAACATCTCTTAACTCAAAAACCATATTTGAGAATTTCGCGGCAATAGAGCAAAAAGAATCTATATCATAAGATTTGGTCTCTCGATAACCCATTAAGCTTTCCTTTAATTTCAATTTATTTAGCAATTCTAACGCATATCTTTTACTAAATGGCGGCACCGCAAACACAATATCCCTCATTAGCTCTGAGTATATACCGCCCATACCGAGAACTACAATTGGGCCAAATTGAGAGTCACATCGAACTCCTAATATCATTTCTTGCCCCGGTACCAGCATTTTAGCGATTAAAACATCGCCCCCAAGTTTTTTACCCATCTCTCTGTAAGCAGAAATTAACTCATCACCTGATTGAATATCCAAAATAACTCCATTGTTGTCGGATTTGTGATGTAACCCGGGCATTGCCGTTTTAAGAACCACAGGATAACCAATTTCAGACGCAGCATTCAGCAAATCATCCTCTGATGATACAACTTGATGTGAAACTACTGGAATGTCGAAATCTGCTATCAGATTCAGTGATTCATTTTCTGTCATCGCGCCCTTATTTTTAAGTATTAAACGCCAATGATTTACTAACTCAGAATCAATATCACTCTTTATAAAGATATCTCGCTTAACAGAATCTCTATAAGAAAATAATTTCTTTACCCCAATTAAGGTGGTAGTCACGCCATCTAAAACTGGATATCCTTCGTATGTTGCTTTAATTACATTATCATCCGTCCCTGTTCCTTGACGAGATGACACTAAAATAATGGGTTTATCATGCTTCGACTTAGCATTTTTCATATACTTAATATAATCCGAATAAATCATACCTTTTGGAGCTCGATCTAATATTAACGCTCCTATAGAAGCATTAGGATCGCCCAGCATTATAGCGGCACATTTTGAATATTGACTGCCCGCATTAGGTCCACCTCGACTCCAAACATCGAGTGGATTGATAGCGGGTAATTCAGGGTCCAGTATCTCTTTCAATTCCTGCACAGTATTTTTATCTAACACCGTTAAAGGAACTTCTGTTTCGTCTGCCAGATCAACCAGAAGCTGTCTCTCACCACCAGAATCATGCAATGTCACTAGCCCACCCGCGCCAATCAAACCAAATTCAGCGAATAATATAAGTGAAGTAGCCAATTCATCCATATCTCGAACACGTTGCACGCCATATTTATCAAATATGGCATCATAAGTATCATCATCCCCAGCCATAGCACCTGAATGCGAGAGTGTAAGCAGGGCAGATTCTTCTGTACGACCAACCTTTAAAGCTACTATTGGTATTTGTTTTGTTTTTGCCTTCTCAAGTGCCGCTACAAAACCTTCTGGGTTTCTAGCCGTCTCTATGAATAAACCTACAACTTTTGTTTCAGGTAAATCCAAAACAAAATCCAAGTACTGATCCATGGTTATCGATAATTCATTACCTGTAGAAACAGCAAAATTAAACCGTAATCTTGCTTCACAATCTAATATCCCAGACATACCAGCTCCAGAATGGCTAATTAAACTGACATTTCCAGGTGGATTATGCGAGCTGCTATCAAAACCACATGCCCAAACATGATCTCGGATATTATAAAAACCCATACCATTAGCCCCACAGACTAAAATACCAGATTGTTGTATTTTATCTTGTAGACGTGCTTTTAGAGGTGGATCGCTATCATCATCTATTATCAAAGATGAAAAAATAACCGCAGCTGGTATTTTCAGAGCAATAACTTCATCCAGAACTGTCTCGACACTTTGGTCCCCAATAGCAAATATAGCAAGATCAGGTATCTCTGGTAAATTCAGAAGATTTTGATAGCAAGGCAGTCCTTGGACTTTCTTGTAGGATGGATTAACCGGATAAATAGTTCCCTTGTAATCACCTTTGATGAGATTAAGCAACGCCCATTCACCAACCGAATCAGGTCGCTCTGAAGCTCCGATCAAGACTATAGATTTTGGTCTTAAAAGAGGGTCCAGATTATGTTGCAATTTAGTGGGTTACCTGAAGAACGTATTATTTAAAAGGATTTAAAATGGTGCCGGAGGAGTAGCGCCTCGTCTTGGTGGAAACCAAAAAGGTTTATCAACTACAGTTGCTTTTGCCATCACACGATTCCAATGCATTTCTCGTTGATAATAAACCTCAACCCAAACATTATCACCCGGTTTTCCATAAGGTGTACGTACTGTCCCAAGGGCAATATTTTGTTTACAGATAGGTGACCACGTTGCCGATGTAATAAAACCAATTTCTTCTGAATTATTTTTTTCTTGAGAGTAAATAAATGAATGGTCCGCAGTTTTATTACCTTCAATATCTAATTTAACTAAACGCCAGTTTGAGCCTTCAGCTTTTTCCTTTAAGAGTGCTCTACGTCCATTAAAATTATCTTTATTAAAATCTACTAGCCATTCCATTCCAATTTCAAGCGGTGATCGAGTTCTGCCTGTTCTTACTGTGGTCTCTGCAGGCAAAAAATCTTCGAATGGTGCAAGATAGCCAGCCTCTTTTCGAGCAAGGTCTAATGCGTGCGTGCCAATAGCTTTAATACCATGTAATTTTCCTGCTTCAAACAAGGCATCCCAGAGATCTATAGCCTTATCTGGATCAATCCATAATTCATAACCAAGATCACCGGTAAAACCTGTTCTGGATATCATCAGCTCCGTGTCAAAAATTTGATGGTGCATTAAGCCAAATGGTTTTAAGGCATCAAGACCATCTATCGCCATATTCTTTAGCACGCTATAAGATGTTGGACCCTGCACTGCAAGTGCTGCTATTTCAACAGTTTCCTCTTTTATGGAAACATCAAATCCAATCGCAGCTGTTGTTAGCCATGCAAAGTGTCTTTCTTGTGAGCACAATCTATATTCGCCCTCACGCAAATGAAATATTGTGCCATCATCTATCACTTGCCCTTGATCATCACACCAAATTGCATAAGCAACTCGTCCAGGCTTAATTTTTCTCATATCACGAGTAACGAGTCGATTAAGATAATCAAGCGCATCTGGTCCTGTGATACGGTATTTTGTCATGGGTGTTATATCGAATACACCCGTGGAATTTCTAATTGCAAAGTATTCCATATCTTCACAATAAAGAGCTTCGGGGCTGGAATAACCAGCCCAATTATGCCAAGTATTCAAGCAATCGAGTTCAGCTAAACGAGGATAAAAAGGAGTGCGTAATCTACCTGTATTTATTTTTACTGGAGTCATTATTTATTCCCCTTCTTTAAAATTACCTGTGCAGCATTTCTCCCTGAGGCCCCGCTAATTCCTCCGCCAGGGTGTGAGCCTGCTCCGCACAAATACAGCCCATCGATTGGCATCTGATACTGCGCCGAACCAGCCACAGGCCTAACAAACATAAACTGATCCAGAGTAAACTCACCATGATGCCAATGCCCACCGGTGATATGAAACTCATTCTCCAGATCGACGGGCGTCAATAATTCCATAGCATGGATACAGCTTTCAATATCCGGCATATATTGCTTCAACACATTATAAATGGCGTTTTTAAAATTATTGCGCGCCTCTTCATTCCAGTCCGATTTGTGCTTATAAGGAGCATACTGAACAATTGCTGACATCACATGGCCGCCCGAGGGAGCCAAACTATCATCATTAACACTAGGAAACGTAATTTCCATTATAGGTTGTGGAGAACTTTTCCTATATTTTGCTGGGTTAAACGCTTTTTCCACATAACTTTCATCTGGAGCAATTAGTATACGTTGACCATAATCAGCATCTGAGAAGCCTTTGATTGTGGGTAATTTATTTAGGGCAATATGCAGTTTTGCGGCATTTCCCTTCATGCGGATATTATCAACTCTGTGCGTGAATCGTGTCTCCACGTTGCGAGCTCCCACTAGTTCTAACATTGTTTTTTTAGGATCTGCATTTGAAACTACGATCTCACTGTTATAAACAGTACCATCGTTTAATTCAACACCTGTAGCGGCGCCTTTGGCTAATAATACTTTTTTTACTTGAGCATTTGTTTTAATTTCTACACCAGCAGCTTCTGCACAATCACTTAGAGCTTTTGAGACACTTCCCATTCCACCTTCGGGGAGAGAGATTTCTCCATGCTTACCAGCCATTCTATACAAATAGGTTAAAATGGTATTAGGTGATCGAGGTCCGAGATGTGTACCCAATACTGAATCTAAACTGAGACCACCTTTTAATAAAGGATTCTCGAAACGCTCATCCAATTCATCATAGATATTCATACCTATTAGTCTTAAGAATTCACGCATTTCAACCTGACCCATTCTTCGAAGATCAAAACCAAGCATGGCAAGAGTGAATAAATCTTTTTTATTTTTTGTGCCTAATCTTGGCGGGGCTTTATTCAGGTAGGGTTTTAATAAATCTGCAAACTTAGTCATTCGTTTAGTGAATTCTTCGAAGTTTTTTTGATCACTGTCATTGACACCCGTAACCTTACTTCCACAATAACTAACATGCTCACTGCCTTTTGATAAAACAATAGTCGACATATTTTTGCTTGCAAGCTTGAGATTTAAATTCAAATCTTTTTCAACTTGAGGTTGCAATTGATAAAGCAAATGGGCACAAGCCGATGCAGAATAACCTTCAGCAAATTCTCTAGTAATAGCTGCTCCACCAACTTGGTTATTTGCCTCCAAAACCAAGACTTTTTTCCCTGCTTTTGCCAGTAAAGCAGAACACACAAGACCATTGTGTCCTGCACCTATAACTATCGCATCGTATTTATCAATCATCGCCAAAATTCTCAGGTACGGTATTTTTTAATTTTAAATCATAAAGTATTTCACGGGCCGCATTAGCTCCCGGTGCAGCCATAACTCCTCCACCAGGATGAGTACTAGAACCACACATATAAAGTCCATTAACAGGTGCACGATATTGAGCATACCCAGGTACAGGACGGTTAAATAAAAGCTGATCCATTGTTAATTCACCATGGAAAATATTTCCTTCTGTAATCCCTATTTGATCTTCAATATCTTGAGGAGTTCGTGTTTCAACATGTAGAATCAAATCTTTAAAATCAGGGCTATAATTTGATATCTGATCAATAACACTTTTAGTAAATCCATCTCTTTCTTCAGAAGTCCAAGCCCTACCTTCAATTTGTGCTGGGCAGTACTGAACGAAACAACTCATAAAGTGTTTGCCTGGCGGTGTCATGGTTGGATCAACAGCACTGGGAATGGTGCAATCAATATAAGGATCTTTTGACCATGTGCCATCTTTCCAGTCATCATATGCGAGCTCCATACGCTCCATCGAATCAATGAAATGCATATCTGCATTTCCAATTAACTCACTACCTTTAGGTAAGGCAGGAAAAGTTGGCATGCCATCTAACGCAATATTTAACTTGCCCGAGGATCCCCTAATTTTAAAATTCTTAACTCGCTTATAGAAATTCTCTGGGAGATCTTTTTCATCCATACAATTTAAAAATGTACGTTTTACGTCCATATTAGAAACGACTACAGGGGCATAAATTTCTTCACCATTTTCAAGGGCAACACCTTTAACACGGTTATGTTTAACAATAATCTGATCCACACCGGCCTCTGACCTTACCTCTCCACCATAAGCCTGAACTGCTCCAGCGAGAGAATCAGAAACAGCACCCATACCTCCACGAGCAAATCCCCAGGTACCGACATTACCATCAACATCACCCATATAATGATGCAATAAAACGTACGCAGTTCCGGGCGAATGAATACCTAATGCAGTACCAATGATACCGCTGCCTGAGAAGGCAGTCTTGACCACATCTTTTTCAAAATATTCATCCAAATAATCCGCTACACTCATCGTCCAAAAACGAAGAGTCTCATATAAACGATCCTCACCTAACTCCAGAAATTTATTTCCTAGTAAAATTAATTCCTTAATATCTTTAGGCTTAAAAGAAGTTGGATCTGGTGCTGTTCTTAGTAAAAAATCTCGAATTAAACGACATTGGCGCATCGTATCCGTTGAATATCTTGTATATGCATCCGCATCATGTTTTGAATGGCGAGCTATTTCACGATGCGCAGCTTCAGGGTCATGATATGACGCAAAATAATCACCATTTTCCATAAATTGAACCGAGCCACCATAAGGGGTTACTTGAAGTCCATGCTTATGTAACTCAAGGTCTCTGTATATCTCTGGTCTAAGTAGGCTGCACACATAAGAACAATTTGAATACTTCCAATCCTTATATAACTCGCGACTTACCGCTGCGCCACCGATGTAATCATTTTTTTCTAAACAGACAACATTCAACCCTGCTTTAGCCAAAAATGCCGCATTTGCAAGGCCATTATGACCCGCACCAATTACTATTGCATCGTACTTTTTCATATATTCATATCACTCTATGATTCATACTCTTATTTTGTTACTTGTAATGTCTACTGCTTCTTCAAATTTGTCCAGAGTTTCTTGTAAGCATTTCATATCATGAGATTCAGAGAGAAACCATGGCTCCCTCGAATCAGGCTCAACCAAAATCCCAAGATCATGTAGGTTTGGTGCTAATGCATCATAAAAATCGTAATTTGAGTTTAGCCAGCCCCGATAATCATTAGGCACCTCGTCTGCAAAGAATAACCCCATCATTGAAGGGTGACCAGAATAATTATGAGAAATATCTCTTTCTGTTAAAATCTTACTCATTCCTTGTTGTAATTTTAAACCGTAATTTTCTATATCCTTTAACGCATTAGTTTCATCTAGTATTTCGAGTGTCTTGGCGGCTGCAGAAAGTGAAACAGAATGACCGGTAAAAGTCCCTCCATGCACCACTCCATCTCCGCTTACGCAGCGCATAATATCTTCACGACCAGCGATTGCTGAAATTGGATAACCATTACCCATAGCTTTAGCAAAAGTACAAAGATCTGCTGTTACTCCATAAAGTTCCTGCGCGCCACCTTTGGCGACTCTAAATCCCGTTTTTACTTCGTCGATAATTAATAAAATGTCATATTTAGTACATAAGGAACGGATATCTGTCATGTATTGCTGGTTAGCACTTATACTGCAACAATTTCCCATTATTGGCTCAACTAGAAATGCGCCAATATCATCACCGGATTTTTTAAATAGCTCTTCTATAGCATTAGCATCATTTATTGGGGCGGTATAATTGAGTTTTTTTGTTATTTTTGGAATTCCATCTCCATATGGCAATAGCTCTGGATCACCATTACTTGGATCCCAATCTTCAATTTCCGAATACCACATAACCTCACTAAAAACTCCATGGTAACCGCCCTCTAAAATGACATGGCCATCTTTTCCGGTGAAGGCTCTAGCAATGCGTAATGCCGCCATAACTGCTTCAGTTCCAGAATTTGAAAAACGGACTAATTCGGCCGCTTTAACCATGCCACTTATTCGTGCTGCGATTTCGTATTCTAGTTCCGTGGCTAATGCAAATACGCCTCCAATATTCATACCATCTTTAGCTGCTTGATCGACTCTTTGATCGGCATACCCTAAAATAATTGGGCCATAGGCCAGACGATAATCAATGTATTCATTATCGTCCAAATCCCATAACCGTGCGCCTTTACCACGTTTTATATATAAGGTTTTATCTTCACCCCAATAGCGGAAGTTAGATGAAACACCCAAGGGTAGTTTTGTAATTGCTTTTTCAAACTGAGCATTGGAATTATTCAATTTACGCATATAATTTTTTACATTCCATCTAAGCCACGTTTTTTTAGTGAGCGTGCAATAATTAATTTTTGAATTTCACTGGTTCCTTCCCAAATACGATCGCAACGCAATTCACGGAAGAATCGTTCAGCAACATTTTCACGCATATAACCACGGCCGCCAAATATCTGTACAGCTCTATCTGCGATACGATTTGCGGCTTCAGAGACAAATAACTTAACCATTGAACAACGGTTATGTAAAATTTTTACATCCATGCCATCGTCATCCGCTGCCGCGGCTTCGAATGTCATTAATCGTGCCGCCCAAAGCTCTGTAGCGCTGTCTGCCAACATAAACTGTATCGCTTGTTTCTCGCTTAAAGGCGCGCCATCAACAATCCTATCATCAGCAAATTGTTTTGCCTCTTCTATTAGTCTCGCTGCTGCACCGCAGCTCCTGGCTCCAATCATAAGTCGCTCATGCCTGAACCAACTGTGTGTATAAGACATTCCATCACCGACTTTTCCAACTCGTTGTTGCTCACTCACCTGAACATCATTAAATTGATATGTTGGATGATGAGCCGCATAAGTATGACTAAAAAGCGGTGAGGCAATCATCTCTATACCTGCAGTATTCTTATCTACCAAGAATAATGCGTCTTCATCTTCATCTGGCAAATAAGCCTGAAACCAAAAAAAATCGGCCAGATTAGCACTGGTTACAAACCACTTTTCACCGTTCAATACATAACCATTATTGTTTTTTATCGCTGTAGCCTCGAGATTTGCTACATCAGAACCAGAGCCAGATTCAGTAATAGCATAACAATCTTTTCTTAAACCTTGCACCATAGGTAAAATATATTCTTCAATTTGCTGCTCAGAACAAGCCGCAAACATCCAAGATTGCGCTTCAGGAAAACACCAAGATAAAGCATTCGTCACTCTTCCTAATTGCTCCCAAATGGCAACTTGTTCAACCATAGAAAGCTCCAAACCACCATATTTTTTAGGTACATCAATAGCAGTAAAACCAAGCTCAACAGCACGTTTTTTATTACGTTGTGTGATCTCCTGTGGGAGCTCACCATTATTTAATTCGGCTTCAACCTCGTGAGGTTGGAGAAAGTTATCCGCGTAATCTCGAGCAGTTTTTTGCCACTTTATTGTATTTTTATCTAATGTGACTTCCATGTTTTATGCCGATATTTTCTCGGTCAACTCTTTCAATATCCATTGAATATAGACGCTCTCAGCATCTTCCATGCCAGAAAAAGGACCCGGTCTATAATATCTTGATGCAACACCCTTGCGGTTATTTTCAATTATCATTTTATCGGCCTCTGTTGTAATGTCCCACAACCACATCAGCTGTTCTTTATCATAGTCCTTACCATCTTCTGCATCATTTCTTACGAGCCAATAGATTTCACATTCACTCTTATCTATATCCACTGGTGTAAATACATAAGCAACAACATGATCACTATAAGCAAGGAGAAAAGTAAAAGGGCCAAGAGCAAAATCAGACGCTCCGCCATCATAATCTTTAAGCTTTCCTAATAAAGGCGCAATTGGCTTTCCATTCTTACTGCCCGTTTTGTAACCTTCAAATAGAGCAGTCCTACTATAGCCATAACCCTGCTCCCCTTCAGGTGCTTTAATATCAATATAATCAATTTCAATATCTTTTAATCCACAATGTCCCATTTTTTCAATCATGTGGCCTTGAACTCGGTCCCGCTTGGTATCATCAAGCGTCAGTGTATGCATCTTAGCGTAATCTGGGTGAGCGTTAGCACAGTGATAACATTCCTGATAATTTTCAATCGATAATTTCCAATTAGCATCAATAGGGTAAGTTTTTTGGGCCGCTACTTTAAGATTTTCAAAATCAAACATCGCCATCGGTTCTTTCAAGTCCCTCTTTGCACCAGCTAATGAAGGTGGCGAATCAGAGAAACAAACAAAAATCATTCCATGCAAAACATCAATAGAAAGTTGATGAAGGCTATAATCAGCTTTATCGAAATCACTGGGCATATTTCGAGCCGCAATTAATTTTCCATCTATATTGTAAACCCAACCATGGTATGGGCATTTAAATTTACGTGTTGAACCTTGCTTTTCCAAACAAACTAAAGAACCGCGATGCCGGCAAACGTTTGCAAATGCATTTAAAGTACCTTCTTTTGAGCGAATGATAATTGCTGATTCATTCGCAACATTCAAAACCTTAAAATCACCAGATTCTGGAATTTGGGACTCATGACCAGCAAATATCCAGTTTTGTGTAATCAGATGGTCTAATTCCAATTGATAAATTTCCGGATCGGTATAAAACCTCTGGTCAAGTGACCAGCCAGGTTTTTGGGATGCAATTAAATCTTTAATATCGAGTTTCTGATTCATAATTTGCCGATCACATTTGTACCTAGTTCATGGAGTTTGAATACCTTGATAGTTTACCCTTTCCTCGATACATAAGGTTAGAAAAAATTTCGTATTATGAAATAATTCTTTGCTTTTAATTGTACATACTCTTCCACCGTCAGAATATTATGCTAAGTTAGTAAAATTTATAAGTTGATCAATAGTAAATCGCGGAGCGATAGATGAAAAAAATTATAATTATGTGTTTATTGATCATGCCCATTATTGGTTGCGAACAGGATCCAAGTGTTTTTGTTAATAATCAAACTTTAATTGGAAAATTTCACGCTGATACAAATATTTCAGCTTTCCTTGGCATTCCATTTGCTGAGCCGCCATTAGATGATTTGAGATGGCATAAACCCATACCTTTTGAACCGAGAAATTCAATACGTAAAACACAACAATTTGCCCCAGCTTGCATGCAAAAAATGGGTATTCTTGAGTGGTATCGAGATTTGGCTGAAATATTTGTTAATAACAGAAATGTTGTTCCCGATCTCTCAATTAATGAAGATTGCTTATACTTAAATATTTGGACACCCGCTTTAAATAATACAGCCAATTTACCTGTAATGGTTTATATTCATGGAGGGAGTAATGATAGTGGTTGGGCTTTTGAGCCAAATTATCATGGCCATGCTCTGGCACAAAAAGATGTGGTTGTGGTTAGTATTGCCTATCGTTTAGGTGGCTTTGGTTTTCTCTCGCACCCAGACATAGAAAATTCAGACGCATTAGCAAATTTCGGTTTATGGGATCAGGTAGCTGGGCTTCAATGGATCAAAAAGAATATTAATCAATTTGGTGGAAATCCCAATATGGTTACTGCTTTTGGCGAATCAGCTGGAGCTCAAGATATTTTGGCATTGATGTTTGCAGCTCCTGCAAAAGGACTGTTTCATCAAGCTATCCTCCAAAGCAATGCTGGCTTTGGTTTGCCTGAAGAAACGGATGGCACAGGGCATGTTAAATCCAGTATCGACAATGAGCAGGCACGCGGTATAGCGCTTGCAAAAGCTCTCAGTGAGAATGATGCGCCATTACCTCTTGATGCACTGAGAAAGGTGCCAGCGACTAAGATTTTAGATACCTATCAAAAGACTTTTCCAAATTACTATCACTCACCAGCGGTAGATGGACAACTGATCAACACATCAACGTGGGTAGATATACAAAAAACTAACTTAGCTAGTATGAAGGTTATTATCGGCTCTAATGCTGATGAATATTATGCGAATACCCCAGAAGACGTTAGTAAAGAGATGATACAAGATACAGCTAAAATATTATATAAATCAGATAGCGCTAGTGCTCTAGAAGCAGTTATCGATGAATCAGATACAAGGAATGCACTTGACCGATTGTATTCAGCTGAGGGCATGCTCTGTCCATCACAAACCTTAGCTGAGAGAATAACTGAAGACCAAGGCAAAAGCTGGGTGTATTATTTTAATCGGGTTCGAGATGGGAAGGCGGCTATGCATCCTATGATTAGGGCTTATCATGGTGCAGAATTACCTTATGTCTTCAATACTCATGATAGCTGGATGAATACGAGTGCCCTGGATATTGAAATAACAAATATATTGACCGACTATTGGACAAATTTCGCAAAAACTGGTGATCCAAATGCTCAAGGCATACCCAATTGGTCAATGTTTGATAAAAATGAAAAACTTGTACAAAGTTTCGGTAATACGATCCAAACAATTCCTTCGACTGAGCCTATACTATGTAAATTATTTTCAAATAGAGTTAGTCAATAAATGATGAATAGAAATTAATTTATTTCGCAACAAAATATTATGTATCTCGGTATAGATCTTGGCACATCCTCAGTAAAAGTCATCGTAATTGATGACAATGGGATAATCACAGCACAATCAAGTCGAGTCTTATCCATTTCTCACCCACATCCATTATGGAGTGAGCAAAACCCCAATGATTGGTTAAATATAGCCGAAAAAGCCATAACAGATTTACCCAAAAAAATTCGTTCCAAAATTCAAGGAATAGGACTCTCTGGTCAAATGCATGGAGCTGTGTTAATTGATAAAAAAAATCAACCATTAAGACCGGCCATACTCTGGAATGACGGCAGATCTTTCAAAGAATGTCATGATCTTGAAAGAAATAACCCTAATCTCGGTTCAATTATTGGAAACCAAATCATGCCAGGCTTTACTTCGCCAAAATTAGCATGGATAAAAGAGCACGAACCAAAAATTTTCTCATTAATTCATAAAATACTGTTACCAAAAGACTTCTTGAGATTGGCGTGGTGTGGAGAATATGCAACTGATACATCGGATGCGTCAGGAACGTTATGGCTTGATATAAAAAAACGATCTTGGAGTGAAGCTGCCGTAAATGCTTCTGATCTTTCTATTCAACAACTGCCAAATGTTTTTGAAGGAAATGAAATTACTGGCAAGATCTCTGATTCTGTTGCTCAACGATTAGGAATCCCTCGGGTTCCTGTAGTTGCAGGTGCTGGTGATCAAGCTGCGGGTGCAATTGGTGCCTCTGTAATAAACCCGAATGATGCTTCTTTGTCTCTAGGGACATCTGGAGTCCTTTTTATTACTACTAACGGTTTTTTGCCAAATATCAAACAAGGAATTCATGCATTTTGTCATGCTATACCCGAGAGATGGCATCAAATGGCCGTAATATTATCAGCCACTTATGCTATTGATTGGTGTTCAAATCTTACAGGTTTTAAATCTTCAAAAGATGCTTATCATGCAGCTGAAAAAAAAGGGACTTCTGAGAATGTCATGTTTTTACCTTATTTAACTGGGGAACGAACCCCTCATAATAATCCTCATGCACAAGCCGTTTTATTTGGTCTTCAAGCGAGTACTGATAAAGCAACAATCATTCATGCAGCATTGGAAGGTGTGGCATTTGCTTTGGCTGATGGATATTCGGCTTTAAAAACGGCCGGAGGTCATTGTGACTCTATTTCTGTCATCGGTGGCGGATCTCAGTCTTTGTATTGGGGAAAAATTATTGCAAACTGTCTTAATAAAACATTAATTTATAGAAACGATGCAGAAACAGGACCAGCAAAAGGAGCGGCATTTCTAGCTCTGCATGGTATAACGGGTAATGATATAAAAACTATATGCAAACCATCTCCCATTAAAGAAACAATTGAGGCTGAAAAAAATTATACTGAATTTTATGCTCAAAAATTTCAAACATGGCAATCTCTCTATCAAGAAACCAAACAATTCAATCAAATAAATAACGATCCTTATGTCACATAAAATATTTAATCATATTCCACCTATTGAATACAAAGGTGTTAACAATAAAGACCCTATGGCATTCAATTTTTATGAAGCAGAGCGTGAAATATATGGAAAAACCATGCGCGATCATTTGCGCTTCTCGGTCTGCTATTGGCATTCCTTTAATTGGTTAGGTAATGACGTATTTGGGGATGGGGCTTTTCCTCGCCCATGGCTAACAGGAGAGAATAATCATCAAGATGCACTTCATAAATTAGATGCTGCATTTGATTTTTTCGAACGATTAGGCGCTTCTTTTTTCTGCTTCCATGACGTAGATATGGCATCTCATGGTAACTCGGTAAAAGAATTGACTGAAAATGTGAAAAAAATATCAGAGCCATTAGCAAAAAAAATGTCAGACACTGGCATCAAACTCCTCTGGGGAACTGCCAATCTTTTTAGTCATCCACGTTATATGGCTGGTGCAGCAACCAATCCAAATCCAGAAATATTTAAATGCGCTGCTGCCCAAGTTCATTGCATGCTCGAAACCACTCATCAACTTAATGGAGAAAATTATGTTTTATGGGGAGGCAGAGAAGGTTATGACACGCTTTTAAATACCGATATAAAACAAGAATTAGAACAATTGGCTCGATTTCTCTCTCTGGTAGTTGAGCATAAACATAAAATTGGATTTAGAGGCACCCTTCTTATCGAGCCAAAACCACATGAACCAACTAAGCATCAATATGATCGTGATGTTGCCACTGTGGTGGCTTTCCTTGAGCGTTATGACCTCCAAGATGAAATCAAATTAAATATCGAAGCTAATCATGCCACGATGGCAGGTTCATCTTTTGAGCATGAAGTGGCGAATGCTTTTGCCCTAGATGCATTTGGTTCTATAGATATTAATCGGGGTGATCCTCAAAATGGTTGGGATACTGACCAGTTTCATAATGATCCTAAAGAAATAGCCCTAGTAATGAGACATATCCTTTTAAATGGAGGAATGAAAAATGGTGGCTTTAACTTTGATGCAAAACTAAGGCGCCAAAGCATCGATGCTGATGATCTATTTATCGCTCATATTGGAGGGATAGATAATCTGGCAAGAGGCTTGATAAATGGCGTTAAATTAATTGAAGAAAAAGTTCTTAATGCTTTTTTAGAAAAGCGCTATCAAGACTGGTTTAATGAGGAAGGGCAACGGATTTTATCCGGTGAATTATCTTTAGAACAATTATCTAAATTTGCTCAAGACCCCGAACCAACATCAGGAAAACAAGAATTTCTTGAAAATTACGTCAATCGGATCATCGGATGAAAAATTCAATCCTAATAAAAGCTCTATTTTAATTTGATAATTTTCATAGAAAAGTGGCGTAAATTATTAACGACTATAAGATAATGAGAAATTATAATTTACCTTGAATGACTTCCCCTGCAATTAATACCGCTGTTGGAGTTGTTTTAGAAATATCATAACGACTTACATCAAATATATTTTGGTCAAGCACAACTAGATCAGCTTCCTTTCCAACCTCAATACTTCCAAGACTATCTTCATAACGAAGTTGGTAAGCACCGCCTTGTGTGTAACCATTTACAATATCTTCCAAAGCAAGTCGCTCACTTATTGGAGATAAAATTTCTGAACTAGGTGCAGCGCCAACTTCTTGACGATTGTGCCCAATTTGCATGCTAAAAAATGGGCTAGTTCGATACAAGCGTGTCATACCTGTTGTATCACTTGAATAACTCACAGTGGCTCCATCATCAATTAATGCTTGGATACTAAATCTTCTGGCAGCTCTCTCTGCCCCGATTGGTTTTTTCCAACCGGTAAGATATCCAAAGCCATTCCAGTGAAGTGTAAAATTAGCTGGAACATCAAGCTCACGAAATCTTGAAATATCATCTTCATGGATTAACTCCAGATGACATGTGCTTATTCTTGTGTCCAATCTTCCACCAATAATGCTTCTTGCTTTTTCAACAGCATTAAGAGCTATATGAGCAGATCGCTCGCTATTAGTATGAAGATGAAGGTCTATCTTTTCTTTATGTAATTCGAGAATAAAATCAGTTAATACTTCACCTGAAAATATAGTGTTACCCCTATTCTTTGGATCATCAGAATATGGTTCAAAAATAGCTGATGTTCTAACTTCATGAACGCCATCATAATGAATTTTTATAGTATTAAATTTCAACCTATCACCCGAATACTCTGATCTCAGTCGTTTTAATTCTGAGATTGCAATTGGAACTTGATCGGGCAACCGAATATGGTAAGTTCCCTCATACCTTAATGGGAGACGTCCTGTGTCATCGAGTTTCTTTACAGCGGCATAAACTTTATCCTCCGCACCTGAATTCCCACCATCATAGAGTAGAGTAACTCCATATTTTGACAGATGACCCAATACCTTATAAAGATTCTCAACCAGTTGAGGTTGATCTGGTGCCATATAATCTCGTTCACTAAACCATGGCATCACGGCCGCTTCTTTTATCCATCCAGCCGGTTCTCCATCTGGTTTTCTTGAAAAAATATTAACTCCTGGTGAAGGATCTGGCGTGTTTTTATCAATCCCAAATTTTCTAAAGAAGGCAGAATTGACCCATTTACTATGCCCGGTATCATCTAAAAGATATACTGGGCGTTCAGGAACCACTTGATCAAGATCTTCTTTTTTTGGTCCATCCAATCCAAATATATCTACCTGCCATACACCTGCCACAATCATTTCAAGTTCGGGATTATCTTTAGCATATTTTTCTAGCCAAACAAGTATTTCTTGCTTGCTAGCCGGGTACGGCATATTTGGATATCCAGATTTTTTTGTGGCATCGTAATTGTCCCTAATTGCAATTGAGCCTGGATGAGTGTGGGCATCGATGATCCCTGGCAAGACCATTGCATTATTTAGATTATGCTTTTTGGTATTTTGGCCAATAAACTGACCAATATCTTTATTCTTTCCGACGAAAATAAATTTACCATTTTTAATGGCAATAGATTCTACCCATGGTTGATTATCATTTACAGTATATATTTTGCCATTAGTTAGAACTATATCAGCACTATTATCTGAGGCTCCACAGGAATACAGAAATAAAATAGATATAAGTAAAATAAGAAAACGAAGTGATTTTATGATCTCCATATAGATCATAATATATTCAGATATTAAAGCTTAATGCAAATATTTGTTAATTCAGAATAAAATTCTAAGGAATGCAAACCGCCTTCACGCCCAATCCCAGAAAGTTTAATTCCACCGAATGGAGTTCTCAAATCCCTTAAAAACCAAGTATTAACCCATACCACACCAACCTCTAATTGCCGTGAGACACGATGAGCTCTTTTGATATCCTTAGTCCAGACAGCAGCGGCTAAGCCATATTTACTATTATTCACTTTCTCGACTACTTCTTTTTCTGAATCAAAAGAACTAATGTGGCAAACTGGCCCGAATACCTCTTGTTTGACCATGTCTGCTTCCTCTGAAAGTCCAGTAAATATGGTCGGCTGTACCCACGATCCTTTTTTTCTCGAATCTGTAAATTCTGGCACTCTGCCACCAGTGACTAAATTACCACCCTCTTCTAAGGCCTTTGTAAAGCAGGCCAAAACTTTTATTCGATGTTCTTGAGAAATTAATGGACCTAATTCTGCCGATTGACCTTCAGGCCAATTCTCAATTAAAGCTTCGGCGCGTATTTTTAACTCTGAAACAAATTTCTCATACATTGATTCATGAACGTAAACTCTCTCTGAACACAAGCAAACTTGACCGCAATTAGAAAATACTGATCTAACTGTACCCTCAATAGCAGCATCAAAATCTGCATCATCAAATACGATGGCAGCATTCTTTCCTCCTAACTCGAAAGAAACTGATTTAACGTCATCTGCTGCCACTTTCATAATCTCTGAGCCAGTTGCCGATTCACCCGTAAATGTAATCGCATCAATATCTTCATGTTTTGTTAGATACTCGCCTGTGGAGCCAGGGCCAAAACCATGCAATAAATTAAATACCCCAGATGGTAAGCCAACTTCATGAATAACCTCCGCCAATAAGGATGCACTTCCGGGCGTTTCTTCTGATGGTTTGGCAATAACACAATTGCCCATGGCTAATGCAGGTGCGAGTTTCCAAGTTAAAAGTAATAAAGGTAGATTCCACGGGGCAATAACTGCAATAACGCCCATGGGTTTCCTAACTGCATAATTTAACGCCCCAGATCCATCAGGAGTATCCATCTCGAAACACTCAGTACTGACCGTTCTAGCTAAATCGGAGAAAAATCTAAAATTCTCCGCCCCACGAGGAATATCAATCGCTCTTGCATGTGATTGAGGTTTACCTGTATCAGCAATTTCTGCATCAACAAAATCATCAAAACGCGCCTCAATTCCATCTGCGATTCGTCGAAGTAATTTACAACGCTCTACTAAAGATAGTTTTCCCCATTCTCCCTTTAATGCCATCTTTGCTGCTACTACAGCTTTTCCTACCATCAACTTGTCAGCTTCAGCCACCCTGGCAACCAAAGACCCATCAACAGGGTTAATATCGTCAAAAAGACGATCAGATGAAATAAATTCACCAGCTATATAATTTTTATAAATCTTTGATGTCATAAAATTCTAATTAATTGTTCCTTAACGTTGATATTTTAATTCTCCTCCAACATAGGTCATATCTATCACCGTTGATGGTATATCACTATCTTTTATGGTGAGTAAATTTTTTGATAACACTATAAAATCAGCGTATTTTCCTGGGGTAAGTGTTCCCTTAAGATTTTCCTCAAATGCAGCATATGCGTTATTAATAGTGTAAGTTTGTATTGCTTCCTCACGAGTCATTTTATGTTCTGGATAGAACGCATCTCCATTGATCATTTTTCTCGTAACAGAAGAGTAGTAAGAAGCAATCGGATCAATTCTCTCTACTGGCACATCAGTACCGTTAGTAAGTATGGCACCTGTATTAAATAAATCACGCCACGGTTGGGAAGTAGCTTTTGCACGAATATCACCTAACCTGCTAGGGATCCATGGACCGTCTGAAGTGCCATGAACTGCTTGAATTGAAGCTATGACACCAAGCCCGCCAAATCTTGGCACGTCTTCTGGATCGATATGTTGTGCATGCTCTATACGCCAGCGCAATTGTTTGCCATCAACATCCAATTGCTGCCAAATATTTTCATACAAATCCAATATTTCACGATTAGCTCGATCACCAATCGCATGAGTATTAACCTGAAAACCATGTTTGACACCAATCTCGGCTGTGCCTGATATATCCTCAACAGTCTCTAAGACCAATCCGTCTGTTTCGGGTAAATCAAGGTATGGGTCAAGAAGCCATGCTCCATGGGCACCTAATGCACCATCTATTTGACGTTTTATAGAGCGCACGGTCAAAAAATCATTACCTTCAGAAACCATTTTGTATTGAGGTAAAGCCTGATCCATAAGAGCATTTGATTCACCTCTCACCATCACATAAAGACGCACATCTAACTCTCCCTCTGCCTCCAATTTTTTAAAGAAATCTATAGTCTCAAAACTTGCACCAGCATCATGAAAAGAAGTAATACCATTTCTTAAAGATTCTTCTGCGGCAAGTTTCGCTCTTTCTCTATTTTGCAACTCAATTTGCTGCGGCGTCAGACGACCATCATACTCATTCCTTGGTCCGCGAATTAACCTCTGAGCTGTCTCTCTCATTAATCCTGTAGCTTTTCCTGTTGAATCCCTAACGATAGTGCCACCTTCAGGATCAAGGGTATCGTCATTGACTCCTGCAATCTCAAGTGCGGCATCATTCCAGAAAGCAGCATGGCCACTAGCATGACCTAATATAACTGGATTCTCTGCTGATATTTTATTCAAAGTTTCATTAATTGGTACTCCATCGACAGCATCTGATGGCACACTTTGCCATTTATCTTGATGCCAGCCACGACCAAAGATCCATTCCCCAGGCTTCGATTTATCCACCGCCACCGCTACCTTACGGACAATTTCCGACCAATCACCAACATCATTCAAATCAAGTATCTGTTTGGAACGACCTAAACTCATATAATGGCCATGTCCTTCAATAAATCCAGGCATAACAAAACGCCCATTTAATTCAATTACCTGAGTTTGCTCGCCAATATATCCAGAAACCTCCTCATCACTACCAACAGCAGTTATTTTGTAATCATTTATCGCCATCGCAGAAACATTGCCATAATCAGAATCGACAGTTGTTATATATCCTCCTAATAAAACTAGCTCCGCTGGGTTTTCTAATTGTTTTGATTTTTCTTCAGTTAAACTTGATTGCGAACTGTCTCCACATGCATTCAAAACACTAATTAAAATAATGCCGATACTTAAAATAAGTATTTTTCTAAACATAACAATAAATCCTTTTTATTGAGTCTATGACTGATTTATATATTCTCTCGAGATAAAAACATCATAAAAAATTTAACGCTAATCTTTTAACAGATGAATTTTACGTACTTCGTAATTACAATAACCTTTTCATAGTGTACATTATACGAGAATGGTAAATTACTAGAAATATAAGAATTCAGTCTGAGGTTAATTATTTTATGCGACATATAATTTTTTCGATAACTATGTTAATGCTAATCAGTCCACTTAGTTGGTCCGATGCAATTCGTCAAACAAAGGGGGATTTCTATGATGCTTTTCGTCAATTAGATGTCGATCTTCCAAGCCCTAATGTTTATAGAACAGCTTCGGGAGCTCCAGGCCCTCAATATTGGCAACAAGAAGCCGATTATCACATCAAACTTACACTTGATGAAAACAAGCGTCACATAGAAGCTACTGAAGAAATTACTTACAAAAATAATTCGCCTGATACGTTAAATTATATCTGGCTGCAATTGGATCAAAACAGATTTGCTGATAATTCACTAGAACGCAGATCTACAGATGTGTGGATGACCTCGAATAAAGACGGTAGTGATAGATTGACTTACAATCAAATAGCCGTCGATCAACTCGCTAAAGATATAGATTACGGTTATGACATAAAAAAAGTAGCAGATCGAAATGGGGACACTATTCCTTACACAATTGTCGATACCATGATGCGACTTGATTTACCAAAAGCACTTTCTCCTGGAGATAAGATTACATTCTCTATCGATTGGTCTTTTTATGTTCTTCTTGAAGCACGTGTAGGAAGTCGAGGTGGCTATGAATATTTTCCTGATAGTGACACCTCTATCTATTTCTTAGCACAATGGTTTCCGCGTCTTGCTGCGTATACAGATTATGCTGGCTGGCAGCATAAAGCCTTTCTTGGGCGTGGAGAATTCACCTTAGAATTTGGTGATTATACAGTCGAAATAACTGTTCCTGATGACCATATCATCTCAGCAACCGGGGAATTACAAAATCCTAAAGAAGTTCTAACAGCTGAACAAAGAGAGCGATTAAAAAAAGCAGATAAAGCAACGAAACCTATCTTTATCGTTACGCCAGAAGAGGCCCTAGAAAACGAAAAAGAAAAATCGAACGGTCAGAAAACTTGGATTTTTAAGGCGGACAATGTCCGAGATTTCGCCTGGTCCAGTTCCAGAAAGTATATTTGGGATGCCATGACGCATCACCAAGATGATAAAAAACAACCAACTGTTCTGGCAATGTCTTTTTACCCAAATGAAGCCGAACCCATTTGGTCAAAATATTCGACACATGCTGTAGTTCATACGCTTGATGTTTATTCCAGATTCTCTTTTGCCTATCCCTATCCGACTGCTCAATCAGTCAATTCATGGAAAAGTGGTGGTATGGAATACCCCATGATTACTTTTAATGGTTATAGGCCTGAACCATTTGAAAGCAACAAAAATGAAGAAAACGATACAGAAGATGATGTTAATAATGAACAAAAAGACGAAGATCCAAAAAATACCTACTCGAGAAGAACAAAATATGGATTGATTGGTGTCATCATTCATGAAATAGGCCACATCTATTTTCCGATGACCGTAAACTCTGATGAGCGGCAATGGACCTGGATGGATGAAGGTATTAATAGCTTCTTAGAATACCTTGCTGAATTTGAGTGGGAAGAAGAATTTCCCGCTTATGGTAATGATGTAAATGTTCTTGATTATATTACAGATTATATGCGTAGTGAAAATCAGGTTCCAATCATGACAAATTCTGACTCAGTATGGAGACTAGGACCAAATGCATACTCAAAACCCACCGCAGCGCTAACAGTATTGCGAGAAACAGTGATGGGTAGAGAGCTATTTGATTTTGCATTCAAGGAATATTCTCAACGCTGGAAATTCAAGCGCCCTACTCCATCAGATTTCTTTAGAACAATGGAAGATGCATCTGGAGTAGATTTAGACTGGTTCTGGCGTGGTTGGTTTTATTCCACAGATCATGTGGATATCGCTTTAACCTCGGTAAGAGAATATAAGGTCTCAACAACCAATCCTGAGGTCGAATTCCCATATAATATGAATGAATATGATGCGCGAACACCTGAAGCATTAACGCAGATAAGAAATCGTAATGAAAAGAAAACAACCTACTTAAAACGAAACCCAGAATTAGTCGATTTCTACAATGAGAACGACAGATTTACAGTCAGTAATAAAGATAAAAATAAGCATTCCTCTCTAATAGATGGACTAGAAACCTGGGAATATAATGCTCTAGTTAGAGCGACCGAAGAAAATGATTTTATTTATTTTGCTGATTTTGAAAATATAGGCGGCTTAAATTCTCCATTACCGTTATTGATCACTTATATTGACGATAGTGAAGAATTTTTGACCATACCAGCCGAGATTTGGCGTCGCAGTTATAAGAAGGTCACTAAATTACTCATTAGGCAAAAAGCAATTAAATCCATCGAATTAGATTCTAGGCATGAAACAGCAGATACGGATTTTTCTAATAATCACTACCCAAGTCGAATAGAGAAATCACGTATTGAATTGTATAAATCAGACTTTAAACGCCGTGATTTAATGGCTGATATGCTGAAGAAACTTAGAAAAAGAAAGACTGGCGATGATAAGACAGAACGGACAGTCCCACTCATACAATCTAACTAAGTATTCAGGAAAGCATTATTCTTTATTATAAAAGTATAGTTTTCCTCTTGCTGACTGCATTAACGGTGAGCGCATTCGCGCATCGTGAGCCAGGAATATTGACAACCATTGAATGGAATAACAGTATTGAACGCACTGAAATTATTCATCGAATCCATACTCATGATGCTGAGCTAGGTGTTGCAATGGTGGATAATTTACCATTATTGTCAGTTGGTAATACTGAAGGTATGGCACGTATTGCTCTTTACGTTGAAAATCATTTTTCCATCCTAAGCGAAGAGGGTTCACTGGATATTGAACTTGTAGGCGCCGAGCTTATTGGTGATTATATTTTCGTCTATCAAGAATGGATAGATCCATTATCAACTAATATCTTCATCAAGAATGAAATTCTGCGCGAAATTTATCCTCTACAAATCAATCAAGTTAATATTATTTCAGAAGGTAATATTCGAACACTAACTTTTACTGAAAAAGAAATCGTACTCCCTTATTTAGAATAATCGCTTCACAGGTTTCCCTGAACCAAAATTCTTGCTATATTGCGCCCGCAATGAAAACTTAACAAAAAAATTACACTCTCCAAATGGAGTTAAAAAACTTGAGTAATAACAAACAAAAAAGTGACTACACAGTTCATAAAATTGTTTTGGTCATCTGTTTAACTATCACTTTATCAACAGTAGTAATGCTAAAAATAACAGCTGCTCTTGTTAAAGAACGAAGTGTTTCAAAATTTATAACTATTGAGTCAAGATTAGAGCCTTTTGGTAAGGTAAATATGCCAGGCACAGGCACAGTAAAATCAGTGGCGGCGATTAATTCAATAGAAAAAAGCGAAACTATTGCAAAAGTATACACTGGATCTGATGTATACAATATGGCTTGTACAGCCTGTCATACAGCCGGAATCGCCGGTTCACCTAAATTGACAGACACATTAAATTGGGAGCCTAGAATTACGCAAGATATAGACACATTAAGAGCGCATGCAATCAATGGTTACACAGGATTAGCTGGATACATGCCACCCAAAGGTGGGCGACTAGACCTTTCAGATACGGATATCAATAACGCGATCGATTATATGCTGGCACAAATCCAGCAATAAAATTCATTCTGCCAGTCTCTTATGTTACAGACTTTGAAAATGACTTAAGATTACAATGGAAATAGAAATGAACGTATCAGTATGAATTGAAAAGCATTAAAAACTTATTTGGCATTCATTAATAGTGTATAAATAACTGATCAATCTAAAAACTCGCTCGATTATCAATTATGGAAAAATATTTAAATAAAATTATCCACAAATTAAAAGAAACCATTCCAAATGATGTGGAAGTTTTGAAAAATGATATTGAACAAAATTTTCAATCTGCTATTAATGCCAAAATTAAGAAGCTGGATTTAGTGACCCGCGAAGAATTTGAAATTCAAGAAAAAGTACTTCAAAGGACGCGTGAGAAATTAGAACAATTAGAAGAGCAAATGGATGTGCTTCGAAAAACCGAATAACTAAAAAGACTGTCCGTCATACAAGGAATTAATTGTGCTGCGCTTCGTTCTCTACCTGCCATATCTTTTGCTAGTAATTCCAAAAACTTCATATGCACAAACCATAGATTCAGGAGATACCGCCTGGATGCTTACCTCAACGGTATTAGTACTATTTATGACATTACCGGGGTTAGCACTCTTTTATGCGGGTCTAGTAAGACGAAGAAATGTCTTATCTGTCCTAATGCAGTGCTTTACTATCGCATGCATAGCTTCATTAGTTTGGATTATCTATGGTTATAGCCTGGCTTTCAAAGGTGATGGGCTGTTTATTGGTGACATGAGTGCACTTTTTTTAACGGGCATATCTAAGGATTCCTTGTCAGGGACAATACCAGAAACAGTTTTTATTATGTTTCAAATGACATTTGCCATTATAACTCCCGCCCTAGTAGTTGGCGCATTTGCTGAAAGAATGAAGTTTGGGGCCATGTGTGTATTTTCTTTTCTGTGGCTAACTTTTGTTTATATTCCAACCTGTCATATGGTTTGGGGTGGAGGAATATTAGCTGAGATGGGCGTAATAGATTTTGCTGGCGGTCTTGTAGTGCATGTAACTTGTGGAATAGGGGCTCTTGTGGCAGCAATAATATTAGGACCAAGAAAGGGTTTTCCAGAAATAGTGATGCCCCCACACAACAGAACTATGGTAGTGATTGGGGCTGCTATGTTATGGATTGGGTGGTTTGGATTTAATGCAGGGAGCGCAGTGGTAGCAGATACAGGAGCCGGAATGGCAATGTTAGTAACCCATATCAGCGCTGCCCTAGGAGCGCTTACTTGGATTTCGATTGAATGGATAAAACAAGGTAAACCCACAGTTATTGGAATAACCACCGGCATGATCGCGGGTCTCGCCACCATAACACCTGCGGCCGGTAACGTTGGACCTCAAGGGGCAATTTTAATTGGAATATCAGCTGGCCTAATATGTTTTTATGCAACTCAAGCAATCAAGGGTTTCTTTAAGATAGATGATTCTCTGGATGTATTCCCAGTTCATGGTGTTGGCGGCATGCTTGGCCTTGTTATGTTGTGTTTTGTTGGCATGGAAAATGGCTTCCTTGGCTCAGGGGCCACTGGATTATCAGAGATTGCCGCGGGAAACCCTTTAAAACAATTAACAATCCAACTTAAAGGCATTTTATTGATAGGTCTCTGGACCGCCGCTGCATCATGGATTATTCTCAAAACTATTGGTCTTTTTACTGATCTCAGAGTCACCGAGGAAGAAGAATACGAAGGGCTTGATAAAAGTTTACATGATGAAACTGGATATAACTTATAAGCCTAATCCTCTGTGCGCCTCTTGATGTATGTTATAAAATAAATAATATTTTAAAAAAGGTGAGGCTATGGATATACGGATCGCAACTCGTAAAAGTGAATTAGCTCTTTGGCAAGCAAATCATGTAGCTTCCTTATTAAGACTCCTCCCAGAAATTAACTCGATTACTTTGATTCCCTTAAGCACTAAAGGCGATCAAATACTAGATACAAGCTTGCAAAAAATAGGTGGAAAAGGCCTTTTTATCAAAGAGCTTGAAGTCGCAATAGCTGAAAATAAAGCAGATATTGCCGTACATTCTATGAAAGATATGCCAGTCAAAATTCCAACAGGCTTCAGAATTGCAGCTACACTAAAGCGTGAATCTCCATTTGATGCACTAATTTCAAGAAATAATCAAAAACTTATAGAGCTCCCAGAAGGCTCTATCATTGGAAGTTCCAGCCTTCGTCGACAAGCACAAATTCTGAAAATTAGACCTGATATAAATGTCAAAGATCTACGTGGAAACATAAATACAAGGTTAGATAAATTAGATCATGAAGAATATGATGCCATTGTGCTTGCACGTGCTGGCCTTGAAAGGCTTGGCTTATCTGGAAGAATTACTGAAACTTTTCTTCCTGAGGATATGCTTCCAGCTGCAGCGCAAGGAGTAATAGGTATTGAATGCCTGTCAGATCGAAGGGAGTTAATCGCAATATTAGCTCAACTTAATAATGAAAATTCAGAACAAACAACATCTGCAGAAAGATCTGTTAACAGAGATTTGCAGGCAACTTGTCAATCACCCATCGGGACGTATGCAATTATTCATGAGCAAAAATGTATAGTTGAATCAATGGTGTCATCTCCAGATGGCACCAAGATGCTAAGAGACTCAATAGAAGGAAATAAAACAGAAACAGAAACACTGGGAGCTACATTAGCCGCTCGACTTCTCGAGAATGGTGCTGATGATATACTCAATAAAGCCTTGATATGAAAAAACTTAAGCTAAAAAATATTGGGGTGCTTATCACTCGGCCGATTAAACAAAGCCAGGAATTGAGAAGTGCTATCCATGAGCATGGAGGTAACCCCATACTATTCCCAGTGATTGACATAAAGCCACTATCGCCTGTAATTATAAAGCATAATAAAGAGCAGTTGGATGTAGCTTCAATCATCATATTTGTCAGTATAAACGCGGCAATTAATGGAAAAGATCATTTTGATTTTACCAATAAAAAAGTAATTGCCATTGGTCCGACTACAAAAAATTATCTAGAGAGAAATGATATAACGGTGACATTTTGCCCTGAAAAAGAATTTAATAGTGAAGGATTACTGCAGAGTTCTATTTTAAAAAACGTAAAAAATCAAATTATCACCATAGTTCGGGGTGAATCTGGAAGAGAATCTTTAAATATTGAGCTTGATCGACGAGGGGCAAAAGTTCAATATTTAACTGCATACAAAAGAGTAGAACAAAGTCACACTAAAGAGCAAGTCAACGATCTAAATGAAAATTTTCAGAGCGGAATCATTCATTTTGTGATTATTATGAGCTTTGAAACATTTAAATATTTATCGGTAACATTAAATTCGAAGCAAGTTCAAATTCCAGCTTCAATAAAATTTATTGTTCCTAGTCAGCGAGTTGCCAATAAAATTCATGCATTCTCTGAAAATAATACATGCATTGTCTCTGCTGATACGCAAACCTCATCAATTATTGGTGCGCTCGAAAAAAACACGTTAGCCTAGGTAATAATGAAAAAAATTAATGATATAAAAAATCAATCCATTGAGGACGAAGTCAAAACTAATAAACCTTGGGTCATTATTATTGCTCTCATTGTTTTATCGATTTTTTTATGTGGGCTTTACTTTTATTTTATGACTAACTACACAAATGTTGAAATTCCAAGAAAAGATATACGCTCTCTAGAGAATACCATCACTAAATTGGAAGGCTCGATAAAAGAAAATAAAAAAAATAATCAAATACTTTTTGATCAACAAATCCAGCACACCAACTTGATAAAATCTTTAATCGCCAAAGTTGATAACAATTCGAATACTGGTCCAATTTATCCCGAAAAAATACAGCAAATATGGTTATTAGCTGAAATTAAGTATTTGTTAAACTTAGCTAATGCTCAATACACACTTTCTGACAATATCGATTTGACTTTACTTGCATTCGAATTAGCTCTTGAAAAACTTCAAAAATCAAACCTTTCAGATCTAATAAATATTCGAATTTCTATTGAAAAAGAACTCGATGCCCTTAAAGAATTTAATAATTTTAGCCCAGAGAATAATCTTATATCTCTTGAAGAAATTACGAAAAAAATCGAATTACTTCCATTTAAGAAACAAACTAAAGATTACGATAATCACTCTATAAATGATTTATCTTGGCCAGAAAAAATAATGCAATCCATAAATAAATCTATAAAAAATATCATAATCGTCAGAAATACATCCCAAATAAGGAATGATGATTCATACAAGCCGGCCAATAGAATCATTTCAATTCAACTCTCAACCTTGCTCATGGAAATAAAATTAGCACTTATAAATAGCAATCATAAAAAATATCAGGAGACACTCCAAAACACTATAGATTGGATTGAGCGTTTCTATGATATAGAGGCAACAGCAGTCAAGGAAGTTTTGAATGAGTTGGTTAAAAAAATAGATTATAAGCCGCTAAACAAGAAACCCAATATTTCCAAAACGCTTCTTTTAATCCAAGAGCATGAGATGATGCTAATTAATAATAAACCCAATACTGAAAAGTCAAATAAATGAAATTTGGTTTTTATATAGTTTTAACCATTCTAGTCAGTGCTTTTATTACTGAACTGCTTTTAAAAGATTCAGGTTATGTTGCGATATATTACCAAGACTATGTTGTAGAAATGTCTCTCGTCATCTTCTTATTAATCTGTCTTGCACTTTTTATTCTTTTACTATTTTCAAAAAAAATTTTTAACTCACCCACATTACTTTTAAAAAAAACCATGGCATACAAAAGAAGACATGCCAATCATTTGCTCGAACAAAGCTACCTAATGATGGCGCAGGGTAATTACAAAAAAGCCGAAAAATATGCAAAAAAATCACTAAATCATTGTGATGCTCCCGTAATAGCATACTCACAAGGAGCAATAGCGGCAGATCAACAAAATCTTCAAATTAAAAGAGATGAATGGATTAGAAATGCCTACGAAAATCATCCCAAAGCTAGAGAAGTTATACTCCTACTCCAAGCCAAATTTCAATTATCTGATCGTAATTTTGAGGCAGCACTTGCTACACTAAGTAAAATTAAAGAAACAAATAACACCAACAAAGAAATGTTGACCCTCATGAAAGATCTTTACATTGAATTAAAAGATTGGCAAAAGATATTGCATATCATGCCTTTACTAAGAAAATTTGATAACTTGAATACGCCCCTCTTGAATGAATTAGAATGTAAGGCTCAAATTCATATTATAAACATTACAGCTGATACAAAAGAATTACATCAAATCTGGAGCAAAGCTTCCAAAACTCTCAAAGAAAATGACGATTTCACCAAAGCCTTCTGCCAAAAATTAATCATAAATGATCAAGAAGATATTGCATCAAAAATCATAACGTCGTTTTTGAAAAAGAACTACGCCTATTCTTTGGTCAAAATGTATACACAATTAAACATTGATGATGCACAAACCAATCAAAAAAAAATAACGCAATGGATTAAAACTCACGGCCATCGAGATGAATTATTAATTGCTGTAGCTACCATTTGCCAGAAAGAAAAACTTTGGGGTCAGGCCAGTCGCTTCCTTCAGGAATCAATAAACATAACCCCCTCTGCTGAGGCTCTGTTTAAGCTCGGTGAAGTACTCTCTCATCTTGGGAAAACTGAGTCTTCAAACCTCGCTTTCAAGAGGGCTCTAAAACTTCAATCTAATTTAGAAAAAGATATCCAAGTATGAATTTTGTCATTGCAGGAGCAGGTTATACTGGTATGTCAGTAATTAAAAGATTACCAAAAGAAAATACAACCTATATCTCACGGACCAAGCAAGATCATCTTAGCTGTGACGGAAAATCAATTGATCTCGATAATCAAGCTAATCAAATAAATCTTAAAACTCCCTATGCACTTCTTTACTCAATTCCACCCAACCCGGAAATGGAAATCGATATTAGGCTTCCATCATTTCTAAATAATCTTTCGCCACCACCAAAAAGAATAGTTTATATGAGCAGTAGCGGGGTTTATGGTAATCAAGACGGTAAATTAATTAATGAGCTTACACCACTAAACCCACAAACTAGAAGGGCAAAAAAAAGAGTGGCAGCAGAGCAACTCCTATATAATTGGTGCTCTAAGAAAAATATTAAACTAATTATATTAAGGGTTTCTGGAATTTATGGCCCAAATAGGTTGGGATTGAACAGGATAAATAAAAGCTCAACAATAATTAATGAAGATGAGGCAAAATCAAGCAATCGTATACATGTTGAAGATTTAACAACTTGTTGCATCGCCGCCTTAAAAAATATAAACGCGTCTGGCATCTATAATATTTCGGATGGAGATTTCAGAAGTAACTCATGGTTCATCAAGAAACTATGCGAATTAAAAAATCTACCCTCGCCGAGAGAAATTACAATCAAAGAAGCTATGCTTACTTGGAGTAAAAAAAGAATCTCTTTCCTCAAAGAATCACGGCGATTAGATAACAGAAGATTACGTGATGATTTGAAGATTAAGTTACTTTACAACAACGCGGAAAAAGGAATAAAGGCAAGCCTCTAAAATCAATTAATTACAAAATAATGAATGCTGTTAAATCAATAGATTGATATTATAAATTAAGCTAATCAAGGAATTCCAGCCAAATGGCAAAGAAAAAAAGCACGCAAAGCAACCAATTGAATGCGAAAAAAGTTCAATTATATTTAGAGAAGCATCCTGATTTCTTTATCGAGAAGAATCAATTACTCAGTTCACTGAACCTTCCACATATTAATAAGGGCAGTATCTCTTTGGTTGAGAGACAAATGACGATATTAAGAGAAGAGAATAAACAACAAAAGAATACTTTAAATGATTTTATCTCTACAGCTACAGAGAACGATGTATTGACAAAAAAAATTCAATCCTTAGCCTTAAAGTTAATTACTACTGATAATCTAAAGGCAACCCTCCAGATCTGCCATGATGCCTTAACGCATGATTTTAAAATTGAATGCTGCACATTTATCTTATTCAAAGAAGTGAACATTGGAAAATGCAGCTATGTTAATTGCATTAATAAAAACCATAGTTCATTAAAATCATTTCAATCTTTTTTAAAAAATAAATCACCGCGTTGTAATAAATTAACAAATGATCAATATAAATTATTGTTTAAAAAACCCACAAATATAGCCTCTAGTGCATTAATACCTCTGAATACAAAAAAAACATATGGCTTTCTTGCTATTGGGAGTAGAGATGCAAAACGTTTTAACCCTAGTATGAGCATGGATTATCTCTCATTAATTGGAACCTTAATTTCGCACTCAATAGAACGAGATGTCCTTTAATAAAAACCCAGAAATAACGATGTCAGATAAAAACAATAAACAACAAATTTGGATTGACAGGTTTATTGTGCATATAAGTAACGAAAAAAGATTATCCCCTCATACCTGCAAAAGCTATTCTCGTGATTTGAGTATTTTTTTAGTTTATTGCTTAGATAATGAGCTTCAATCTTGGCGAGATATTGATGCAGAAAACATTAGGGCATTTAGCGCTAAACAATATAGAAGAGGCTTAAACCCTAAATCAATCCAACGAAATTTATCTTCAATAAGATCT
Organism: Woeseiaceae bacterium; assembly: GCA_028822065.1. Taxonomy (GTDB): domain Bacteria; phylum Pseudomonadota; class Gammaproteobacteria; order Steroidobacterales; family Woeseiaceae; genus SP4260. The sequence goes on from JAPKEL010000002.1 coordinate 96,928, forward strand.
TTTTTTCGTTATCTAATACGCGAAAAAGAAATAAAAAATAATCCAGCGCAGACGATTCGACCACCCAAAGCGGGGAAAAAATTACCTGAAAACCTCGATACAGACAGCATGTCAAAACTATTAGATATAAAAGAAACCGGTTTTATTGCCGATAGGGATAAAGCTATTTTAGAATTATTGTATTCATCGGGATTAAGATTAGCTGAACTCATAAATCTCAATATAACTGATATCGATTTGGCAGATGCAACAGTTAGTGTATTAGGTAAAGGGAATAAAGAGCGGATTATTCCAATAGGACGTTACGCGATAAGCTCATTAAAAAAATGGCTCAACACAAAAAAGAATATCAAAACAATTGATTATGATGCTTTGTTTATCAGTAAGAGAGGTGGGCGCTTAAGTCCAAGGTCAGTTCAATCTAGGCTTAATTATTGGGGTAAGAGACAAGGTATCACTACAAAAGTCTATCCTCACCTCTTAAGGCATTCATTTGCAAGTCATCTTCTTGAGTCCAGTCATGACCTAAGAGGAGTGCAGGAATTACTAGGTCACGCCAATATTAGTACTACTCAAATATACACACACCTTGATTTTCAGCATCTTGCCCAGATATACGATCAAACACATCCGCGTGCTCGTAAAAAGCGGAATAAATAAATCTGTGACAATTAACTGGTTATAAACCAATAAATTACACATATAGGGGATGAAAATGGATCAATTCCGAGGCACAACAATCGTTTCAGTCCGTCGCAATGGAAAAGTAGCTATAGCGGGTGACGGTCAAGTCAGTCTAGGTAATACCATAATGAAAGGTAATGCCAAAAAAGTCAGGACTCTCGCATCAGGAAAAGTAATTGCTGGTTTTGCAGGTGGCACAGCAGATGCTTTTACTTTGTTTGAATTATTTGAAAGCAAAATAGAGCAATATGGTAATTTAACTAGAGCAGCAATTGAATTAGCAAAGGAATGGCGAACAGATAGGCGCTTACGGCGCTTAGAAGCACTTTTATGCGTTGCTGACAAAGAATCTTCTTTCATTATCTCGGGAAACGGCGATGTTATTGAGCCTGAAAATAATATTATGGCCATTGGATCTGGCGGTGCATTTGCACAGGCGTCGGCACTAGCTTTAATGAATCATACTAAATTAGATGCAGCCACCATAGTCCAAGAATCACTAAAAATAGCAGGTGAAATATGTGTGTATACAAATCACAGCATCACTGTTGAAGAATTAGCTGAAAAATAACCTACACGGAAAAAATTATTATGTCGCAAATGACACCAAGAGAAATAGTCCAAGAGCTTGATAACCATATTATCGGTCAAAATGAAGCAAAACGAGCTGTAGCCATTGCCTTAAGGAATCGCTGGAGAAGAACGAATGTTGATGAACCATTAAGAAGTGAGATAACTCCAAAAAATATTTTAATGATTGGACCAACGGGTATCGGAAAAACAGAAATTTCAAGACGTCTTGCAAAATTAGCGAAAGCTCCTTTTATAAAAGTTGAAGCTACGAAATTTACCGAAGTTGGTTATGTTGGTCGTGAAGTAGACAGTATTATCAGAGATCTTGTAGACATTGCTGTAAAAATCACACGAGAAACAGAAATGGAAAAAGTCAAGCATCGAGCTGAGGACTCTGCCGAAGAGCGAGTGCTTGATGCATTATTGCCTCCTTCACCAAATAAAGATGATAATCATACTGACAAGAATGCAACTATGTCAGACACAAGACAAAAATTTCGCAAAATGCTCAGAGAAGGAAAACTAGATGACAAAGAAATTGAATTAGAAATTCAAACAGCTCCTGTAGGTATCGAAATTATGGCACCGCCAGGAATGGAAGAAATGACCAACCAATTGCAAGGAATGTTCCAAAATCTTTCGAACAACAAAACAAAAACTAGAAAATTAAAAGTCCAAGATGCCATGAAAATTTTAGTTAACGAAGAAGCTGCAAAAATGCTCGATGAAGAAAAGTTAAAATCACAAGCTATCGAAGCTGTTGAGCAACAAGGTATAGTATTCTTGGATGAAATAGATAAAATCGCGAGACGTTCAGAAGGCATGGGAGCCGATGTCTCAAGAGAAGGGGTACAAAGAGATCTCTTACCACTTATTGAAGGCTCCACAATTAATACAAAATATGGAATGGTGAAAACTGACCATATTTTATTTATCGCATCTGGCGCATTTCATGTCTCAAAACCATCAGATTTAATTCCTGAGTTACAAGGACGTTTCCCAATTAGAGTCGAATTAAGATCACTTAAAACAGAAGATTTTGTTCGTATTCTGACAGAGCCGGATGCATCTTTAACAACTCAATATACGGCATTAATCAAAACCGAAGGCGTCAACTTAAAGTTTACCAGCAATGGCGTTAAACGTTTGGCTGAAGTAGCCTATCAGGTTAATGAGAATACCGAAAATATCGGTGCTAGAAGGTTGCATACTGTCTTGGAAAGATTATTAGAAACAATCTCTTTCGAAGCTTCAGAGATAGAAGGAAGTAACATCAAGATAGATGAAGATTATGTGAATAAACATCTTGCTGAATTATCTAAAAATGAAGATCTAAGTCGCTATATTTTATAACAAACTCCTGACTCGATAATACCCAATGACAAACGCTCCTCTTGAAATTAAACTACGTAAAAAATCAAAATTGCTCTCAATCGAGTATGCAGATAATGAGATATTCGAACTCTCTTTTGAGTTTCTGAGAGTTCATTCACCCTCTGCTGAAGTTAAGGGTCATGGTCCCGCTCAAGCAGTACTCCAGTTAAATAAACACAACGTAATGATTGAAGCTATAGAACCCATAGGTCATTATGCGATAAGATTAATTTTTGATGATGGGCATGATAGTGGCTTGTATACATGGAAATACCTTCATGAATTAGGCCAAGATCATGATAAATTATGGCAAGCTTATCTCGATCAACTTCAAGCATCTGGATATAATCACCCTCAAGCAACAGATGATTAATTAATGGATAAAAAAACAACTCACTTTGGTTACAAAACCATTGCCAGAGAAGAAAAAGCAGCACATGTCAAAGATGTTTTTGATTCTGTATCTAATCGATATGACATTATGAACGATTTAATGTCGATTGGCTTGCATAGGCTATGGAAAAAATACACTATCGAAAAAGCAGCAGTAAAGCGAGGCCAAAACGTTCTTGATCTTGCTGGTGGTACTGGTGATCTTGCTAAAGTTTTTTCAAGACAAGTTGGTGATTATGGTCATGTTGTGCTGGCTGACATTAATTTATTAATGCTCAAAGAGGGACGTTCTCGATTAATTGATGCAGGGATATCAAAAAACCTATCCATAGTTCAATTAAATGCTGAGAATCTTCCATTTCCAAAGAATAGTTTTGATTTAATCACCATAGCATTTGGTCTCAGGAATGTAACTGAAAAGCAAATGGCTTTAGAATCCATGTACAAAGCCCTCAAACCTGGAGGCAAACTATTAATTTTGGAGTTCTCAAAACCCATCAGTATCATCCAGCCACTATATGACCTCTACTCATTCAAAGTTCTACCTTTTCTAGGTGAGTTGGTAACGAAAGATGCTGAAAGCTATCGCTATTTAGCAGAATCTATCCGTATGCATCCCGATCAAAACACCTTGCTTGATATGATGAATAAAGCAGGATTAGAGCGTTGCCGCTATCAGAATCTTACTGGTGGAATCGTGGCTCTTCATGAAGGATATAAATTTTAATGAGCGCTATAGACAAAACATTGCAACCATTTATTAATATGCTTAATAAACAAATTGTAGAAAAAACTCCCGCTTTTAACCTCAGCAAAGAACTTGAGGGGAAAATAATTTCGATGAAAATAAAGGATACTGAGCACCATATAAATTTCATCGTGACTGAAAACAAACTTCGAACGTATAACAATACCGATGATCATGATGTGCAAATAACTGCTTCATTATTAACTTTCACAAGCCTAATAAAAAACAATCCAGAAGACGCAGTCAGAGATGGTTTGCTAAATTTTCAAGGTGATATAGGCACAGGGCAAAAGTTTCAACAACTGATGCAATACACAAAGCCAGACCTTGAAGAAGAATTATCTTTTTTAGTAGGAGATATGGCGGCACATAGTATCGGAAGCGTAAATTCAAAAATTTCTCATTGGATGAAAGATTCAAAAAATGTCATAGAACAAAATATCTCTGAATATCTTCAAGAGGAGCAAAAAATTCTTCCCAGCCAATACGAGTTCAATAAATTTCAAACAGCCGTGAATAAATTACGTGATGATGTGGATCGTATTGAAATTAAATTTAAAAAATACAACCAGCTCAATAATTAAAGCATGTCTTCACTGAAAAATTTTATAAGATTAATCAAGATTCAACGAGTACTTGTTGCGCATGGCCTCGTTGAATTGATTGATAAAACTGGCTACCTAAAACCATTAAGATATCTGTTCATATTATGGCCAGGAAAAGTAAATAAAAAACTCCCACTCGGCAAAAGAATCCGTAAAGCACTTGAAGAACTTGGACCGATCTTTATTAAATTTGGTCAAGTAATATCGACTCGGCGTGATCTTTTACCCATAGAGGTAGCTGATGAACTTGCAAAGTTGCAAGATCAAGTTCCACCATTCCCAAAAAAACAAGCTTTGGAAATGCTTGCTATGGAATATGATCAGCCACTTGATGAGTTATTCTCAAGAATTGACAGTGAGCCATTAGCAGCAGCCTCCATTGCCCAAGTTCATAGCGCTGCACTCATGGATGGCACAGAAGTAATCATAAAAATTTTACGGCCAAATATTAGAAACCTTATCGAAAGTGATATTGCAGTTCTTCATACATTGGCTCGTTTAGCACAAAAATACTGGCATGAAAGCGCTCAAATCAGACCCATTGAAATAGTAAATGAGTACGAAAAAACTGTAATCAATGAATTAGATCTTAAGCGCGAGGCAGCCAATACAACAAAATTGAAAAGAAATTTTTCTGATTCAGAATTACTTTATGTCCCTGAAATATACTGGGATTTCTGTCGAACTAATATTTTAGTGCAAGAACGTATTTTCGGTACCCCAATACGTGATATTGAAACTTTGAAATCTAATAATACAAACTTTAAAGTCCTTGCTGAAAATGGAGTAGAGATATTCTTTACACAAGTATTTCGACATAATTTTTTCCATGCGGATATGCACCCGGGAAATATTTTTGTTCAACTGGATGATCCAGAGAATCCAAAATATGCTGCTGTCGATTTCGGAATAATCGGTACGCTTACTGAAAATGATCAATATTATTTGGCCGAAAACTTTTTAGCATTTTTTGAGGAAGATTACAGAAAAATTGCTCAATTACATATTGATTCAGGATGGGTACCTCCAGATACGAGAGTTGATGAATTAGAAATTGCTGTACGTACTGTGTGTGAACCAATTTTCAATAAACCATTATCTGAAATCTCTTTTGCTAATGTATTAATAAGTCTATTCAACACAGCTAGGCAATTTAATATGGAAATACAACCTCAACTCATTTTATTGCAAAAGACTTTATTTAATATCGAGGGTCTTGGTCGACAGTTATACCCTGAATTGGATCTCTGGAAAACCGCCTATCCAGTTCTAAAAGAGTGGATGGGAGAGCAAATGGGCCCTCGAGCGATTCTTAAAGATTTTCGAAACAATCTTCCTTTAATGAGACAAACAGCTCGTAACTTTCCTAAAATTCTAAAACATCTCTCACAGCAAGCGGCGGGTAAAAATGGCAACGATATTCGGTTAATTGAAATACAACAACAAATATCCCAACAACAACAAAAACAGTTTTATATCGGTCTTGGAATAACAGCCATTTCATCGAGCGTTCTAATTTATTATCTGGCATCACTACCTTGGATTGCTTATCCACTGCTTTTAATTGGGGTAATTAGTTTATATAAAGGCAAACCAACCTAAGTGCGTACCATAAAAAGTTATGTCAAGCGCAAAGGAAGAATCACTGAAGGTCAAAATCAAGCGATTAATACACTATGGACAATATATGGAATTGACTATTCAAAAGAATTCTTAAATTTTCCTTTTATTTTTAATAACAACAATCCAGTACATTTAGAAATTGGTTTCGGTGATGGAGAATCACTTATTAAGCAAGCAGTCTCTAATCTTGAAAACAATTATATCGGCATTGAAGTGCATGACCCAGGAATTGGTCGTTGCCTAATGAATATTAAAAAACACAATCTAACTAATATAATGCTTTCTTCTCATGACGCTATTGAAGTTATCAATGATCAAATAAAAGAAAACACACTGGAAAGAATTAATCTCTATTTTCCAGATCCATGGCCAAAAAAACGTCACCATAAACGTCGAATCGTGCAGCCCGCGTTTCTGGATATGATCGCGAATCGCCTAAAAGAAGGCGGCACACTTAATATTGCAACGGACTGGGTGGCCTATGCAGAGCACATCGACGAAGTTTTTTCCCATTCGGATCACTTTATCTGCACCGAGCGCCGCGAACACGGCGGTGAGCTGCCATTCAAGCGTCCTCGAACGAAATTCGAACGTCGCGGACTAAAGAAAGGTCATCGAATATGGGATTGGTGTTTTAAAAAAACCTAATACTTAAATAAGCTTGCGCTTCGTCTTAAGCGTCGCTACATACTGTCTGGACCGGAGACGTACACAACCCCGTCACGCACCGAGACATCGACCTTCCGTAATGCTTTTCCTAATGCTGGACCAACAAAACAATTACCTGTCTCGATCTCATAGGTTGCACCGTGCGACGCACAAATAATTGCAGTTTTGTCTTTGGTCAGAAAATTGTTTGGCGACCAATTGAGGGGATGGCCAACGTGGACACAGAAATTCTGGTAAGCAAAAATTTCATCGTCCTTGCGAACGACAAATCCTCTAAAAGGCCAGTCGCCTTCCCCAATCGAAAACTCACGACAACCCGGATCATCAAGTTCGCTTAACTTACCTACCGTTATTTCAACGTCATGCATTGGTCCGATTCTCGTTCCATGGCGCCACCTTGATTAGTAGCAACATACCTGGAATCGCAAAAACCATGCAGAGTAAAAAGAAATTCGTCCAACCAGTTTGCTCAACAATCACTCCCGTAACCGAGTTTGCGAAGACTCTTGGAACTGCCGCAATCGCAGTAAATAAGGCGAGCTGCGTTGCAGCAAATGCCGGATTCGTTGTACGCGCCATAAATGCAATCAAAGCCGCTGCGCCAAGACCGACACCAAGGTATTCGAAAAAGACAGCTACGCCGAGCATCCAAGGGTTGGGGCCTACTTCTGACAATATAACGAACCCAAGAATACTAACGATTTGCACGATGCCGAACAGCCAAAGAGCACGATTGATTGCCAACTTCACCATGATTATTCCGCCCACTATTCCACCGAGAATTACGGCGACGAGGCTCGCCATCTTCGAGATCGTACCGATCTGCGTCCCGGTAAATCCCAGGTCTATGAAGAAGGGCGTCTGCAGCGCGGTCGCCATATTGTCACCGAGCTTATAGAGAAATAGAAAAGCCAGGACTAGCAACGCGGGGCGTAATCCAGCACGTCCAAGGAAGTCTCGAAATGGCTCTATCACTGAATCTCTTAAGGTTTTCGGTGGCGTGGGTTCGGCTATCGCTTCGTCAATGACAAGAGTTGCAATGATTCCAACCAACATGAACAGGGCCACAATTACGAACACCATATGCCAGGGCAGATGGTCCGCCAGAATGAAACCAAGTGCACCAGGTATTAACCCGGATAGTCGATAGGCCTGTACATGAATTGAATTTCCCAACCCAAGCTCTACGTCCGGTAACAATTCGCGCCTGTAAGCGTCAAGCACAATATCCTGACTGGCGCTGAAGAACGCGACAGCAATAGAAAGATAAGCGATGCTCCAAATCGACACGTCGGGCTTAAAAACTCCCATCGAGCCCATGGAAAACAGCAAGGCCACTTGCGTGACGAGCATCCAACCACGGCGGTGACCCAGAAATGGCAAGGTGAAGCGGTCAATGATCGGCGACCAAATAAACTTCCACGTAAAGGGAAACTGAACGAGTGCAAAGAAACCGATCTCAGCCAGACCGACACCCTCCATTCGTAACCAACCTGGAACCAATTGAAACAATAGGTACAACGGCAGTCCCGATGTAAAGCCTGTGAAAACGCAAATCAACATTCGTCGATTCAGAATCGCTTCTTTGAAGCTCTCCGATCGCGAGCGATCATGTATGGCGTTATTTAGCATGGACCCAATCGTAATCCATTGTTACGGGTGCGTGGTCAGAAAATCGTTCGTCACGGTAAATCGCGGAGGTTTTAACTTTATTCTTCAGTCCCGGCGTGACGGCGTGGTAGTCGATGCGCCACCCGACATTATTATCCCAAGCGCGACCGCGGTTGGACCACCAGGTGTACTGCTCATCATCCTGCGACAACACCCGGAACGCGTCTGTAAACCCGTACTCTCCAAATACCTTGTCTAGCCAAGCGCGTTCTTCGGGTAGGCACCCTGAATTTTTCTGGTTTTGCTTCCAGTTCTTGATATCACCTTCTTTGTGGACGATATTCCAATCACCGCATAAGATATATTCAGAATGACGCCGCCTCAATTTTATTAAATGCTCCTCAAATGCCTTTAAACATTTCATCTTAAAAGCTTGACGAACATCTCCGGAAGAGCCAGAAGGTAAGTAAACTGAAACAATATTAATCGAACCAAGCCTAACTTCGATATATCGCCCTTCATCATCAAATTCTTTCAAGCCAATGCCAAAAATAACTTTCTTAGGTTTATGTCGAGTGTATATCGCTACTCCACTGTAACCTTTCTTTAAAGCATCTTTATAATAGCAATAATAGTCAGTGGGTCTGAAACACTCATCCACGAGTTGAAATTCTTGTGCTTTTGTTTCTTGAATACAGATGACATCTGCGTTTTGTGTTTTTAGCCAATTAAAGAATCCCTTCCTTGCAGCGGCTCTAATACCATTTGCATTTAAACTGATTACACGAAACAATTTTTAGTCCTTTGAGATACATTTTATTATAAGTGGTGTGTTAACTAACAATCCTACTTACTTCAACCTATAATAGGAATTATATCTTGGCATAATATTAAATCGATGCTCCAGAAACCACAGTGATCTCATAAAATGAAAACGTATAAAAGAAATTTTCTTGAATTAGCCATGAAATTAGGTGTTCTTAAATTTGGAGAATTTACCTTAAAATCTGGTAGAAAAAGTCCTTATTTTTTCAACGCTGGGTTATTTAATACTGGTCAATCCGTCGCAGATCTAGGTCAATACTACGCAAATACTATAGTCGATTCAGGAATAGAATTTGATATGATATTTGGACCTGCCTATAAAGGTATACCTCTAGCCACTATATCCGCGGCGGCGCTCGCCGAACATCACCAGATTAATAAACCGTTTTCCTATAATAGGAAGGAATCAAAACAACACGGTGAAGGTGGGGTTATTGTTGGTGCACCTCTAAATGGTAAAGTACTGATTATTGATGATGTAATTACTGCTGGTACGGCTGTTAAAGAAGCATTCAATTTGATCGAGAATTCAAACGCAAAGATTGCCGGATTAATCATTTCTTTGGATAGACAAGAAATAGGTGTAAGTGGAAAATCAGCGATTCAAGAACTGGAAGATAATCTTAATATACCAGTTGTCAGTATTGCTAAACTTGATGATCTTATCGAACTGATCAAAATATCAGATGACTTAAAAGTTCACTTATCATCAATAATTAAATATCAGGAACAATTTGGAATCACAGTTTAAACGCTCTTGCGATTTTTAATTCGTCAACTACTTAAGAAATGTCAACTAAACTTCCCCAGAACCCATACAGCTATGTAAGTCACCTAGAATGCTCTCTGACCGGACAACACTATAGTCACGACCGGATGCGTGGTCTATCTGATGCTGGTGCCCCATTGTTGGTGCGTTATTTTCTAGGTAAAATTTCCGAGGTCATTAGCAAAGACACTTTTGTTCAACGCAGTCCTGATATCTGGAGGTGGCGCGAGTTCTTGCCTCTTCCCCTAGAAATGGAGCCCGTCTCACTCGGGGAGATCGAAACACCTCTGATCGCATTTCGCGAATTGCCGCGCGTATTCATTAAGGATGAAGGGCGTCTTCCCACTGGATCCTTTAAAGCACGGGGAATGGCTGTAGCTGTGTCAATGGCAAAGCATTTTAATGCAAACGGCCTTGTGGTTCCGACAGCGGGAAATGCTGGGTCAGCGGCGGCAGCCTATGGTGCAGCTGCAGGTATACCAACACATGTTTATGCTCCAATCGATACTCCAACAATTACGCTGCAGGAAATCGAGCTTCATGGGGCTCAGTGCCACCATGTTGATGGTCTCATTGACCGATGTGGGCAACTGGCGGGCAAGGCTGCTAGTGAAAACGGGTTGCATGATTTGTCTACTCTGGCTGAACCTTATCGGCTGGAAGGTAAAAAAACCATTGGCTTTGAACTTGCGCTTCAATTCAACTGGTCTTTGCCGAATGTGATCTATTATCCAACCGGTGGTGGTACCGGGTTTATTGGCATGTGGAAAGCTTTTGACGAACTTGAAGCGATTGGCTGGATCGGATCTAGGCGTCCACGTATGGTTTCAGTGCAGACGCTAGGATGTAATCCTATCCAACAGGCATTTGAAGCTGGTCACGACGATATTATGACGGCATTTGCCCCGGTTGATACCATTGTTCCAGGCGTGCGTGTTCCAAAACCACTTGGTGGACGTCTCATTCTTTCAGTTCTGCGGGCATCCGGTGGACATGCATGCGCAGTTTCCGATGACGCGACAATTGAATGCCGTGACCAGATTGCCAGATCGGAAGGCATTAATCTTTGCCCTGAAGGCGCCGCTTGTCATGTCGCATATCTTTCTGACCTGGAAACTGGAGCCGTTAACCGTGATGAAACTGTGGTCATCTTCAATACGGCGAATGGCCTGAAATGGCCGATGCCGGAGCTAATCTAAATGAGCTAGTTTGCTCCGACGCCGATGTCCTATTCATCAGCGTAAATTGGGTGATAATCGCTTAGAAAGAATTGTGCCAACGTTTCGGGCGCATTGTAGTTGTAGTGATCTATCTTGATCCGGTGACCCTGATCCCCCTCAAGCGGTCGTCGTAACCTGGAACTGTGGCTCTCCCTATATCTCGCATCATATCTAAAACAGTAATATTTTAAAGTATCAAAAAAAATTTACTAACTAAGATCTTCCTGAGTGGCCAAAACCGCCTTCGCCACGATCAGTTTCTTCGAACTCATTAACTACCTCAAATTCAACTCTCTCGACAGGAATAAATACCATTTGTGCAATACGTTCGCCGGGTTTAACCACATATGCATTTTTACTTCGGTTCCAACATGAAATAAAAACTTGGCCTTGATAATCCGAATCAATTAGGCCTGTTAGATTACCTAGCACTAACCCATGTTTATGCCCTAATCCTGATCTTGGTAACAATATGGCCGCTAAATTATTATCGGCAATATAAATAGCCATACCGGTTGGGATTAATATGGTTTCACCCGGCTCAACGACCAGCTCATCATCAATACAGGCCCGCATATCCATACCTGCTGATCCATCGGTTGCCAAATGTGGCAATAGAATATCAGTGCCAACACGCGGATCTAGTATTTTTAATTGTATGGATCTCATTATTTTTTCCAATTAACGAATAGACGTAATATTTGATGAATTAGCGCTCGCTTCACCAACGTCAATTTTAAATCTTTCTGTAATCAAGATTACTAATTCTTTTGCTAGAACTGTTTTTGGCATCTTTTTAAATACCTTTCCTGCAGATTTCCAAAAGACATGCACAGCATTATCGTCTTGATCAAATCCATGATTCGGGCCAACTTTGTTTGCAATAATCATATTTAATGATTTTTCATTGAGTTTTTTTAAGGCATATTCTTTTAACCGAAGTGTTTCGGCAGCAAAACCAACTGTGAATGGCGCTATTTCTAATTTACTAACGGATGCAAGCACATCCTCAGACTTAACTAATTCTATAGTCAAATCATTTTTCATTTTCTTAATTTTATTCTTATGAAAAATAGTTGGACGATAATCCGCTACCGCTGCTGCTGCAACAAAAATGTCTACATCATCTATGTTTTCATGCACAGCTTGAAGCAAATCATCAGCAGTTTCTATCAATGTAAGCGTCATATTCTCTGGTTTAGGTAAATTAGTCGGTCCGCTCACCAAATGTACCTCTGCCCCGGCCGCTCTAAATTCAGAAGCCAGAGCATACCCCATCTTTCCTGAGCTTCTATTGGTGATATAACGAATTGGATCAATAGGTTCACGGGTTGGGCCAGCAGTGATTAGAACTTTCTTTCCTGTTAATGGCATATCAAAATTTATAATTTTATTAATTAAAGTCTCTACAATGAATTCAGGCTCTGGCATTCGACCGATACCGGTTTCTCCACAAGCCTGATCACCAATCATTGGTTCAATAATTGATATTCCTCTATTTATAAGAGTTCTTTTGTTTTCCTTTACAGCTGTGTTTTTCCACATCACATGATTCATTGCAGGCGAAATGATAATCTTTGCTTTTGTAGCCAAACATAATGTAGTTAACAAATCGTCAGCTAATCCCTGTACAATTTTTGCCATGAAGTTAGCTGTTGTTGGAGCAATTAATACACAATCAGCCCAACGCGCTAATTCAATATGACTCATCACGGCTTCGGCTTCTTTATCCCATAAATTGGATCTCACTGGATTTAAAGATACAGCTTGAAGCGTAGTTTCAGTAACAAACTCTTTAGCACTTTCTGTTAAAACAACCTTTACCGAAAAGCCATGCGCGCGCAATTGCCTCACCAATTCTGGTGATTTATATGCTGCAATACTTCCAGTTACTCCAAGTAAAATGTTTTTCATAGTCTAAATAATATCAATAATTACTTATATTAAACGCAAGCTTATACGCTGCTGTACCCATATTTCCAGTAAATTAACTAAATAATCAATAATCAATAACTTAGTTCCTTTTGTTACTCAGTAAATAAGAGGTATAAATATTTTATAAAAATCAGGTAAAATGCTCTAATAACCTTGATTACATATCAAGGGACTGGTATAAAGTTGCGCTGCTCGTTACTTATTGAGCGGCAATCTTTTAACAACATAGCAAGAGACTGAGTCATGTCTAAAATTTGTCAAGTTACAGGCAAACGCCCAATGAGCGGAAACAATGTTTCGCATGCTCACAATAAAACTCGTCGACGTTTTCTGCCTAATCTTCAAAATAAAAGATTCTGGCTCGAAAAAGAAAATCGATTCATTAGACTAAGAGTGTCACAAAAAGGTCTAAGAATTATTGATAAACATGGTTTAGAGAAAGTCTTAGCTGATATGCGCGCAGAAGGACAGCGTGTTTAAATTTTTTATCGGAAAATAAAATGAGAGAGAAGATAAAATTAGTCTCAAGTGCCGGAACCGGTCACTTCTATACAACAGATAAAAATAAACGTGTTCATCCAGAAAAAATGGAAACTAAGAAATACGATCCTACAATTCGTAAACATGTCCTCTATAAAGAAGCAAAAATTAAATAAAATCATTGTAATTACTAGCTTCTAAATGAAGTGAATAATTTGCAAACTTGATTCTTGACATAAATTAGATCCCCGAGAACAAATGCCTGAATTGCCAGAAGTTGAGACAACCAGACTGGGTATAACTCCTTGGGTCCTTCAGAAAAAAATTATTGATGTCAAAATACGAGAATCACGATTACGTTGGCCAATCCCGCAAAATATTAAAGATAAATTATTAAACAGAGAAATCTTCTCTGTAAAAAGACGAGCAAAATATCTATTACTCGAGACCAATAATGGATCTGCCATCATACATCTTGGGATGTCCGGTAGTTTAAGGATTATTAAGAATTCTGAACCTGCCGGTAAACATGATCATTTTGATATTGTATTTAGTGACGGTCTGGCTCTTAGATTCAGAGATCCACGACGATTTGGTTCATTTTTATGGTCAAAAAATCCTCTTTCGCACTCCTTATTGAATAAACTTGGGCCGGAACCGCTTGAGAGTATGTTTACCGGTACCTATCTTTGGGAAAAAGCACGTAAACGTAAAGTAACCATTAAACAATTTATTATGAATGCACAAATCGTAGTTGGTGTTGGTAATATTTATGCCAGCGAATCACTTTATATGGCTGGTATAAATCCCAGACGCCAAGCAGGTAGAATCTCAAAAATACGGATGGAAGAATTGGTAATATCAATTAAGAAAATCCTAAAACAGGCAATTAATGCTGGCGGTACCACTTTACGAGATTTTCATACCAGTGATGGTGGTGATGGGTATTTCAAAACCAAACTTAGCGTCTATGATCGTAAGTGCAGACCATGCCTCTCTTGTGCTGCACCAATATCGATGGTTGTTATAGGGCAGCGCTCAACGTTCTACTGCAAAAACTGTCAAACTTAATTTTTAGATTTATTGAAACGATCCGTAAGTATTTTCTCAACGACAGGTGCAACAAAACTACTCACATTACCGCCCATGGTGGCAACTTCACGAACCAAGCTGGAAGTAATAAATGCATATTCAGTCGGTGTTAAAAATGCAGTTTCAATCTCCTTGGCCAAATATCGATTCATATTTGCGAGTTGCAATTCATATTCAAAATCTGAAACAGCACGTAATCCTCTTACAATCACACGGATATCGTGCGCCATGGCAAAATCTACAGTTAAGCCTGAATAATCACAAACTTCCACATTCTTCAGATCCTTTAAGACGGATTTAGCCATATCTACCCGTTCTTTCAAAGTGAACATGGGATTTTTCTCTGGATTCGCTGCAATAGCAACAACTACCTTGTCAAAGATCTTTGACGCACGTATTGCCAGCTCTTTATGGCCAAGAGTCATTGGATCGAATGTTCCAGGGTACATCGCATTTACTGTCATAAATAAATCCTCATGCTAATTATAATAACTAAATCACTTTTAATAATGCAAAACAAACTTTTCCGATATTTTTTTTATGGGTCACTACCCATCCCTCTGGAAGGACAGGAAAATCTTGATTTATTTCAAGCTCAACATAAATTTTTGCACCAACCGACAGCCAGTTACCATGATGCAGAAACGCAATTATATCACTTAATAATTTATCGCCAAATGGAGGGTCCAAAAAAACTAAACTATATCTTTGGTCGGCTTTAGGTTTTAAAAAAACTTGCGCTTCCTGATTAAAAATATTTATATTTTCTGCCTCAAGTAACTTAGCGGCGTCTTGCAAAAGTTTACTTGCTATCTTAGATTTTTCGACAAATGTAACTGAAGATGCACCTCTCGATAACGCCTCAAACCCTAGGCTTCCTGTTCCGGCAAATAGATCCAAACATCGCGCATTTTCCATATCAGGAGCAAGCCAATTAAATAAAGTTTCTCTGATGCGTTCAGATGTTGGCCGCAAATTTTCTAAATTGGCAACTTTCAAGAAGCGATTACGCCATATTCCGGCTACAATTCGTATACGTCCAGGATAGGCATTGTTAGGTGATGTATTTTTCTTTCTAGGCATAAATAACTAATTATTTTTATATAATCAACAAATTGAAAACTAGGAATATATCAGTGACCGAAGAACATAATGACATAGAAAATAAACCAAGAAACTTTTTTTCAAGGCTGACTAGCGCTTTAAAAGGGAAAAAAGATGTCGTGAAAAATAATTTAGTTAATCTCTTGAAAACAAATAAGATTAATGAAACTACTTTGGAAGAGATTGAATCTGAACTCATCATGGCAGATATTGGAGTTCTCACCACCGAAAAAATAATCAATCTGTTAAAAGAAAAAAGAAAAAAGAATTCTGGAACAACTGAGGAGCTCAGATACAGCATTAGAGATATAATGTTGTCTATTCTTAAACCAGTAAGTATTCCACTTACCATAAAAAATAGTAGCGGTCCTTTCGTGATCCTTATGATTGGAATAAATGGTGCAGGAAAAACTACCTCCATAGGCAAATTATCGCGTTATTTTCAAGATCAACACTATTCGGTAATGCTGGCCGCTGGAGATACATTTCGTGCAGCTGCTATAGAGCAACTTCAAGTTTGGGGTAAAAGAAATGAAATTGAAGTAATCTCACAAGAAACTGGGGCAGATCCTGGAGCCGTTATTTTCGATGCCCATGCATCTGCTAAAGCTAAAAATATTAATATTCTTCTGGCCGACACTGCAGGTCGACTTCATACACAAACGGGTTTAATGGATGAATTAATAAAGATAAAAAAGATACTCAAAAAACAGACTTTTGAAGCACCGCATGAGGTCATGCTTGTCTTGGATGCTAGCCTTGGTCAAAATGCCTTAATACAAGCAGAAAAATTCAATGAAGCATTAGGTGTTACCGGTCTAATTATCACCAAACTTGATGGAAGCGCCAAAGGTGGCATCGTATTAAGTATTGCTGATAAGTTAAAGATTCCAATCCGCTTCATCGGGATCGGCGAAAAAATAGAAGACATGCAAAGCTTTGATGGTCATGATTACATCAATGCTTTATTGAATATACCTCAAAATCACGAAAATAATTAAATTTAAAATATACGGCTAATTTTACGCATTTTTGGAGTAAATTTAGTTGTATTTTATTGAATAATTTTCGTATTTTAAAATAATAAACTATTGATTTAATTGGTTATTTTTATTTATAACTGTATCTATATATAAAATTATTTACTATATTGTTAGCACTCTATCTTACTGACTGCTAAAATGTGTATGTTATTGATTAATATAGATATTGAATTTATGGACATAGCTTTACCAAAAGTAAATTATGATTTAATACAGGCAGGCCCTGTAGGGAGTCTTGATGCTTATATTCAAGGCGTCGGGATTATACCCGTACTAAGTAAAGAGGCTGAACAGAAACTCGCACATAAATATAATAATGAAGAAGATCTCCAAGCAGCAAGAGAATTGGTAATGGCGCATCTTCGTTTTGTAATCCATATTGCAAAAGGCTACACCGGATATGGCCTCCCTTTAGAAGATCTGATTCAAGAGGGAAATGTTGGGCTCATGAAGGCTGTAAAACGTTTTGATCCTGATTTTGGAGTACGTCTAGTCTCATTCGCTGTTCACTGGATTCGAGCTGAAATTCATGAATATGTATTACGCAATTGGCGCATCGTTAAAGTCGCTACAACAAAAGCACAACGTAAATTATTTTTTAATCTTCGTAAACAAAAGAAAAGTTTGAGCTGGTTATCTTCAGAAGAAACCAAAGCAGTGGCTAACGATCTTGGAGTCTCAACAACCGAAGTGAGTGAAATGGAGAAACGTCTGAGTTCTCGCGATATGACATTTGATCCAACTCCCAGCGATAATGATGACAATTATAATTATAATCCAGCAGCCTATCTACCTAGTCCTGATAGTGATCCCGCAACAGCAGTTGAAAACGAACAATGGCATACCACTGCCGTTAATAAAATGCAGGCATCTCTAAAATTACTGGATGCTCGAAGCCAAGATATTATTTGCAGTCGTTGGCTGGCAGATAAGAAAGAAACGCTGCATGAATTAGCTGACAGATATAATATTTCAGCAGAAAGAATAAGGCAAATAGAAGCCAACGCAATAAAAAAACTACGTCACTCTATGCAATAAAAACTGCTTTCAATTGAATTTAATAATCTAGAATTGTTTTAGTAATATTTAATTCTATGAAAACACCTTCTCATGAATGAAACTAATAAGTGGCTAATTGACTACGGCAATAGTCATCAAAATGTTCGCTACCCATTAATTTTTTGGTCTGCTGTTATCTTATTTCCGATTAGCTTGGTTGGGGCTTTATGGTCCATAGAAATGCCAGTTGCATTTTATATCTCTGTCTCACCAGTAATAAATTGGGGATTGATGTTTCTTTTAGCAACAATTATTTACTATTTTATTATTTCCATAGCCGTAGCAATTGGTATGATACCTTTCATTGTATGTGTCATTGCTTTTTTTCTTTGGCTAGAAAACATGGATTATCCTATAATATCAATCTCGATTGGTATCAATATAATGAGCATATATGGCCTCTATCGAGGACGAGGTAAAAATACTGACTTTAAGTCTTTATGGGAAGACATACAGATGATGATAATTGGTCCGTTATGGATGCTATCAAGGCTATATAAAACCAAAAACAACTGAGTAACAGAATAAAATCTGGAGAAATAATGTCTACATCAAAAAAAGATGACAGAAATATGAATAACTTGGATCCCCTTGACCTGCTTGATATTAAAAGTGATTTGACTGAAGAAGAATCTATGGTTAAGGAATCCGTAGGACGTTTTGTGGATGATAAGATTCTACCGATTATTCAATCGTCTTTTGAGGATCACACTTTTTCATCAGAATTAATTAAAGAAATGGCAGATCTTGGTTTGCTGGGCAGCTCAATTCAAGGCTATGACTGTGCCGGTTTAAATAGTATTTGTTATGGTTTAATTTGCCAAGAACTAGAACGTGGAGACAGTGCTTTTAGAAGTTTTGTTTCTGTGCAAAGTAGCTTAGTGATGTACCCAATTCATGCTTATGGATCGGAAGAGCAAAAAAATAAGTGGTTACCATCGTTAGCTAAAGGTGAATCAATTGGGTGTTTTGGTTTAACCGAACCGCATGGTGGCTCAGACCCCAATAACATGAAGACACATGCAAAAAAAGATGGCCATGATTGGATTTTAAATGGATCAAAAATGTGGATAACTAATGGCTCCATTGCGGATATTTGTATTGCATGGGCTATGACAGATGAGGGAGTGAAAGGATTTATTGTTGAAAAAGATATGCCTGGCTTTGACACTCAAGAAATCCATAATAAATTCTCACTACGTGCCTCTGTAACTGCCAGTCTGTTTTTTGACAATGTCAGAATCCCTGAATCAAACGTATTACCCAATATTATTGGAATGAAAGGTCC
>JAPKEL010000043.1 GCA_028822065.1 Woeseiaceae bacterium
ATCAAACTTGCTTATCTTGTTTTTGATGACGATATAGCCAGCGAATGCTTTGGCAATGAAGCAGTATACCAAGAGGGAAAATTAGTAGGTTTAACAACCGGCGGGGCATTTGGACATCGTGTCGGAAAAAGCCTTGCTTTTGCTTACATAAAACCACTCTTAGTTTCTAAAGGTTCAAAACTACAAGTTTTGACCACAGCAGGAGAAAGGAACTGCCATGTTGAAATAGAGCCGGTATATGACCCAGAAAATCATAAATTACGAGGCTAAATAATGCCCTCAGCACAAAACCTCCCTAGTGAAGCAGAAGTTATCATTATAGGTGGGGGTATTGTGGGTTGCTCAATTGCATATCACTTAACAAAAAAGGGTGTTAAAGATGTTGTGCTGCTAGAAAGAAAGCAACTGACTTGCGGTACAACCTGGCATGCTGCTGGTCTAGTCAGTATGCTTTGGCCAACGCCAACTCTGACCAATCTTGCAAAATACTGCCATGAATTATATGCATCTTTAGAATCTGAAACAGGTCAAGCCACAGGATACAAACGCATAGGAAGTGTTTCATTGGCAAGAAACTCAGAAAGGCTTGAAGAACTCCAACGAAACTCATCAATGGCAAAAGTGTTTGGGGTTGCATCCAAAATGATTAATAATCAAGAATTGGAAACACTGTATCCTGGCATCAATACTGAAGGTGTAATTGGTAGTCTGTATATTGAAAAAGACGGACAAACCAATCCAATTGATACCACCATGGCACTAGCTAAAGGTGCACGTGCCTTAGGTGCGCAAATCATAGAAAACACCAAAGTCGACGACATAATATTAGATGGCGATAAAGCTATTGGTGTCCGTTGCGCCGAAGGTTCAATAAAAGGGAAAAAAATTATTCTGACAGGAGGCTTATGGTCTCGAGAAATTGCAAAAAAGATTGGCATTAAACTCCCTCTGTATGCTTGTGAGCATTATTACGTGATGACAGAAGCAATGCCCAGGCTAACCTCAAGGCCGGTGATGAGAGATTTTGATAAAGGAATTTATTTTAAAGAAGATGCCGGCAAAATGCTCATCGGATGGTTTGAAAAAAATGCCATCGGTTGTCCAATGACGAGAATAAGAGAAGATTTTTCCTTTGATGAATTTCCTGTCGATATGGAGCATATCGAACCTTACTTAATGGCAGCAATGGAAACATTTCCAGAAATAGCCGAAACCGGCATAAGAACTTTTTTTAATGGACCCGAAAGCTTTACCAACGACAATCTACACTTACTGGGTCCGACGCCCGAGATTGAAAATTTTTACGTGGCTTGTGGTATGAATTCTAAAGGTATCGCTGCTGCTGGTGGCCTTGGTAAAATCTTTGCAGATTGGATTGTCGACGGCTACCCATCAGGAGAAATAACTGAAACCGATGTCAGGAGAAATAATTCAATACAAACAACACAAACATACGTTGAATCCAGAATTCCTGAAGCATTGGGTCACACCTATTCAATGCATTGGCCTTTTTACCAATATCAAACAGCACGAAATCTTTGGAAATCACCATTACATAACACTCTCTCTAAAGAAGGTGCATGTTTTGGCGAAGTAGGAGGATTTGAAAGAGCTAATTGGTTTGCAAAAAATGGGGCAAAAGCAGAATATACATACAGTTATAAACGTCAGAATTGGTTTAACTTTTATGCAAAAGAGCATCTTGCAATAAGAGAATCTGTTGGAGTTTATGATATTTCATCTTTTGGTAAATTCCATGTATACGGGAAAAATGCAATGCAAACATTGCAATATATTAGCTGTGCCAATATTGATGTAGAACCAGGAAAAGTTATTTATACACAATGGTTAAACGAACGAGGTGGTATCGAAGCCGATTTAACAATCGCCAGAATAAACGAAGAGAGTTTTGATGTGGTAACAAGTATTTCTTCATTAAAAAGAGATTGGTCACATCTAAATAAACATCTCAAAGGCGATACCAATGTCACAGATTTTACGATGGATTATGCTTGTTTATCAGTGCAAGGACCACAATCAAGAGTAGTATTACAAAATATCATAAATATTGATCTCTCGAATAATCATTTTATCTTCGGCACTGGTAAATTTGCCAAGATCTCAGGCACGAAACTCTGGATACAGAAACTCTCTTATGTTGGTGAACTCGGCTGGGAGCTCTTTATCCCATCCGTTGATGCCAAAAAAGTATATCTGGCCATCAAACAAGAAGGAAAAAAACATCAAATACGCGATGTAGGTTTACATGCGGTAAATAGTCTAAGACTCGAGAAGGGATATCGTCATTGGGGGCACGATATAGCAGCTGAAGATAACTTGTTTGAGGCAGGACTGTCTTTTACCGCAAAACCAGATGCAAGCGATTTTATTGGTAAAGATGCCTTTCTCAGGGTACAGGCTAATGGAATTCCAGAGAGAAGGTTGGTTCAATTTAAATTAGATGATCCATTGCCATTGTTGTATCACAATGAACCTATTATTATGGATGACGTCGTGACAGGTTATTTAACATCAGGTATGTATGGTCACAGCTTGGGTGGAGCGATTGGCATGGGGTATATTAAATCACCAGATATAACAAAAGAGGTATTGGCAAACGCTAAATTTGAAATAGAAATTGCAACCGAGCGTTATACTGCACAAGCTTCACTCAAAGCCCTATATGATCCAAATGGAATGAAAATGAGAATATAATTTGTACTATCGTTTTCGACGTTTGCTTGAACGTCGCGAGCGATTTCCATTATTACCATCACCTACTTCAACACGAAATTGTTCAATCCAATTGGTGCAATTCGGATCATTACCCATCATAACGTTTGCGCCTAGAACGGCCTGCATAACTTCTGAATGAAGAGGGCTGGTAATCGCAGAAGTCATACCAGAAGCGATGGCCATGGTTAAAAATGCTGCATTAATTCCATTTCGATTCGGCAGCCCAAAACTCACATTTGATGCTCCACAAGTCGTATTGACTTTTAGTTCATTTTTTAACCGGCCGACAAGATGAATAATTTGTTTGCCAGCTGAATTAATAGCGCCAATCGGCATCACTAAAGGATCAACCACAATATTCTCATGGGAAATACCATAATCCGCGGCCCTTTCAACAATCTTCTTGGCTACCTCGAAACGCACATTAGGGTCTTCAGAGATCCCTGTTTCATCATTTGAAATCGCCACGACAGCACAATTATATTTAGCCACTAATGGCAATACGGCCTCAAGACACTCATCTTCTCCAGTAACTGAATTGACTAATGCTTTACCCTGATAGACTGCTAAACCCGCTTCAAGTGCGGCTATTATAGATGAGTCAATTGATAATGGAACATCAGTCACAGCTTGTACAACTTGAATGGCTTTTGCGAGCAGTGCTGGTTCATCTGCCAATGGGATCCCAGCATTCACATCGAGCATATGAGCACCGGCTTTAACTTGTGCAATCGCATCAGCTTCAACACGACTAAAATCATCGGCTTTCATTTCCTCAGTCAATCGCTTTCTACCAGTTGGATTAATCCTCTCGCCGATTATTACGAACGGCTGATCAAAACCTATTCTGACTTCCTTTGTAGCTGAGCTTATTGACGTTATAGTCATTCTCTTTCTCCAACCGGTTATAAATTTCTATATTGTATTATTAGGATCTTTTTGCTGCATTCGAGCAATTGTTTCAGTACGCCATTTCTCAGTCTTCTCAACTTGGTTGAAACAATATATGTGATAACCAGCAAGATTGGTTGACTCAATATTTTTATATTCAGAAATACTTGCTACCAATTTATCAGGATGATAAATACTCGATTTCATCAACTCAGCTGCTACTTGAGATTTTTTTCGTAAAAAACGAAGGGAATCACCAACACCGATCCTAAGTGAAGTCCTAAGAAGACGTCCACGCTCAATGACCCCAGGTAAACCAGCCCAAACAGGAAGGTCGATACCTCGTTGATTAATTTGAACCAGCCAGTCGCCTAAGATATCTGCGTCAAAACACATCTGGGTAACGATGTAATCTGCCAAATCTTTCTTCCTCTCGAGATCTTCCATTAAAATTGTCTCATCGATATCGGGATGCCCTTCAGGGTGAGCAGCAATTCCTATAGCCTTTATATTGTGATCACACATTCGCAGCGCTTTTAGAAGCTGATAAGCATTATTGAAATCACCTATTGGTTCAGGACGATCACCCCCAGGTATAAAAATACTATCAATGTTCAATGCGTCGAGTTTTTTTATAATTGATCCAAGATGCTTCTGATCACTTACACATTTCGCCGCAATGTGAGGGGTAACCTGAAAACCACGTGACACAAGTTTTTCACAGAGTTCCAGAGTTTCATCCACACCTTTTGTCGGTGAACAAGTAACCGCTAAACGCGAATTCGGTTTAAGAATTCCAAATTTTTCTTCAATGCTTGGAAACGGAATAACCTCCATATAAGCATTTTCCAAATCCTCTGCTATGCGTTTACCGATTGCACTAGACGGTTTACTTGTGTTTATTGGTTTGCCCCTATTTAATGATCTTTTTCAAACACAAATACATCTATTCTTGTGCAGCACCATGATTTCGAATTAAACTTAATAATTCACTATCTGAATATTTATCTTCAAGTTGTGTGACTTCACGAATTAATAACGTGTCAATATCTGGACACTCATCTATGATTTCGGTCACTCTTCGCCACTCATTAATATAAGCATCACTGCTTCCTTTTCCCGCTCGCATAGCTGCCCTATCAATTGCCTCTTGAAATCGATGTTCTAACATCTTCTTTTTTCTATTTCGGCCCTTTTGAATCAGAACTTGAGACGGTATATCGCGCCAAAAAATAGTAATTTTCTTAATCGACATTTTTTAATTACCGTATAACTCTTAATCAGAGCTTTGTCGACGCTCAGCCATCATGATTACAGCGATAGCTGCCGCCTCTGCAGCGTCTCGGCAATATCGATCTGCACCAACAGCCACTCCAAACTCTTCATTCAAAGGAGCGCCGCCAACAAGAACAATATAGTCATCACGTATGCCTTTTCTAACCAACTCATCAATAACTACCTTCATATATGGCATGGTCGTTGTAAGTAATGCAGACATACCTAATATATCTGGCTTATGCTCCTCAAGCGCTGCAAAGTAATCTTCCACAGAATTATTTATCCCAATATCGAACACATCAAACCCCGCACCTTCCAGCATCATGCCAACCAAATTCTTGCCAATATCGTGAATATCGCCTTTTACGGTGCCTATTACCATTGTGCCTACCGGTTTTGCTCCTGTTTCTGCTAACAACGGCTTTAATATGGCCATACCGCCTTTCATTGCATTTGCAGCTAACAAAACTTCAGGGACAAAAAGAATACCATCACGAAAATCGATACCTACAATTTTCATTCCAGCAACCAAAGCATTATTAAGAACCTTCTCCGCTGACCAGTCTCGCGACAACAATATATTTGTGCCTTCTTCAATTTCTTCTTTGAGGCCATCGTATAGATCATCATGCATTTGCTCGACCAGCTCATCATCAGACAAGTCAGCTAAAATAATATCCTCGTCATCATATTCTTCATTTGAGTCATTCATGAAATAACCTCTCTATTTATGTAAATATAAAAAACATATAAAGTCTCTAGCGCTTAACTCAGTAATCCCTGTCTTCAAATTCAGATTTCCTTTTTGCGATGAAATCCAACAATGCTTCATCGATTCCTTGATCCAATTCTGGTGCTTCATAATCATTCAACATCTGTTTCCATTGTTTATTTGCCCGCATCGCACAATCTAAACTGCCTTCTTCTTCCCATTGTTCGAAACTGTTGTTATCAGCAACCTCGGAACGATAAAACGCAGTCTCGAAATTAGCTTGGGTGTGTGTCGCTCCGAGAAAATGAGCTCCAGGACCTATTTCTCTGAACGCATCTAATGCTTGAGCATTTTCTGACAAATCCACTCCTTTAAGTATTACCGCCAACATACCAGCTTGATCTGCATCCATTATGAATTTTTCATAGCCCATAGCAAGACCACTTTCAAGCCAACCGGCTGTATGAAGCATAAAGTTAACTCCGGCTAATGCCGATGCTTGTAATGTATTTGCCGACTCATAAGCTGCCTGTGCATCTGGAATCTTTGAGGCGCATAGTCCACCTCCACTTCGAAACGGAACACCTAAACGTCTTGCCAAAGCGCCCGCAATTGTCATCACCTGGCCAGGTTCGGGGGTGCCGAATGTAGGTGCACCAGTTTGCATGGATACAGCACTCGCAAACGTTCCAAAAATTACCGGTACCCCAGGTTTAACAAGTTGAATATACGCCATGCCTGCCAAAGCTTCGGCTAAGATTTGGGTCACTGTGCCTGCGACTGTAACCGGTGACATCGCTCCCTGCAAAATAAACGGTGAAATCATCGTGGCTTGATTATTCTTAGCATAAACCGTAGCCGCACCCAACATGGTGGCATCGAAAGTCAATGGTGAATTTGCATTGATCAAACTGGTCAACACAGTATTTTCTTTTAGAAAATCCTCGCCGAAAACAATTTTAGCCATTGCGACAGTATCTTCGGCTCTTTCTGGATGCGTCACAGAACCCATAAACGGTTTGTCACTGTATTTGATATGGCTATAAATCATATCGAAATGACGTTTATTCACAGGGACATCCACAGGCTCACAAATAGTTCCACCCGAATGATGAAGATGCGGACTCATGTAGGCTAATTTCACAAAATTTCGAAAATCCTCAATAGTCGCATAACGTCGTCCCTCATCTATATTTCGAATAAAGGGTGAGCCATAAGCTGGCGCCAGAACTGTTCGTGGCCCACCAATAATAACATTGCGTTTGGAATTTCTTGCGTGTTGCGTGTATTCCGACGGAGCATTTGATTGAACGATGCTTCGGCAAAGACCTCGTGGAAAGCGGACTCGTTCACCATCAACATCGGCACCCGCATCCTTGAATAGTTTTAAAGCCTCGGGAAAATCACGAAATTCGATACCAATTTCTTCTAACAAGATATCAGCATTGTTTTCAATCAACACCAAACCCTCTTCATCCAATACCTCGAAATAAGGAATATTGCGTTCGATATAACTTGAATATTCGGTAGTATGACTCTGGCGTGCAGCAACTTTTGAACTTCTGCCGCCACCTTTTCTTCGGCGTTTTCGTTCTACCATTTCATCGCCTCCTTCACTGATCTTCTTGACTATTCATTAACAAATAATTATTTTTGTATTTATTCCGTGATTTTCATCTACATCCAAACTAATTGCTTATCTAATAGCGACATTTTAATGTATTAAAACGACATTATATTAAACCAATATTTATAAATATAATAAAACAATGTAATTGCGTTGAATCCTTTGTAAAATCCAGCATTTAGAGTAAAAATATTATTAAATATAGACGCATAATTCAATCTATTTAATCGGCATAATATGAGATTCCGATTTGAGAAAAAATACTTTCCCCATTAGACTCCATCGCCATGTTCCAAATTATTAAATTAAGATGCAAAACTAGGTAAAAATATTATGACAGACTATCTTTCAGATTTAGAGATTGCGCAAGCAGCGATTAAAGAGCCCATTGCAGATATTGCTAATAAATTAGGCATAAAGGAATCGGGTTTAATTCCTTACGGTAATGATAAGGCAAAATTGACTTACGAATACATCGATCAGATCAAAGATAAAAAAGACGGTCATCTTATTTTAGTCACCGCCATCTCACCCACACCAGCGGGTGAAGGTAAAACAACAACGAGCGTCGGTTTAGTGGACGGCTTATGTCATATTGGTAAACGCGCCATGATTTGTTTGCGAGAACCAAGCTTAGGTCCATGTTTTGGTATGAAGGGTGGCGCTGCAGGTGGTGGTTATGCACAAGTGATCCCCATGACGGACATCAATTTGCACTTCACTGGTGATTTTCATGCCATTGGTGCTGCGCATAATCTTCTATCCGCATTGATAGATAATCACATCCACTGGGAAAATCAGTTAGATATTGATCCAAGAAGAATTACTTGGAAACGAGTTGTGGACATGAATGACCGAGCTTTAAGAGATATCACTACTGGTCTTGGTGGTCCTGGGAATGGCATCCCAAGACAAGGTGGTTTTGATATCACGGTCGCCTCTGAGGTTATGGCAGTATTTTGCTTAGCGACAGATCTTAATGATCTACAGAATCGTCTTGGTAATATGGTTATTGCTTATACAAGAAAACGTGAGCCAGTTAAAGTTAGCCAATTAAATGCTCAAGGCGCGATGACAGCCTTATTAAAAGATGCTTTTCAGCCCAATTTGGTGCAGACATTAGAAAATAACCCAGCGTTAATGCATGGCGGTCCTTTTGCTAATATTGCGCACGGTTGTAATTCTGTTATTGCCACCAAAACTGCTCTTAAGTTAGCTGACTATGTGGTAACTGAAGCTGGCTTTGGAGCAGACTTAGGAGCTGAGAAATTCTTTGATATAAAATGTCGTAAAGCGGGGCTTCATCCTGATGCTGTTGTCCTCGTTGCAACCACTAAGGCACTAAAAATGCACGGTGGTGTTGAAAAAGCAAAATTACAAGAAGAAAATGTCGCCGCTGTCATAGCGGGTTGTGAAAATCTGGGCCGGCATATTCGCAATATTGGTCAATTCGGTGTACCGGTGGCAGTAGCCATCAATGATTACGTAACCGATACTAAAGATGAACATCAAGCTATCATTGATTATTGTCAGCAATTCGATGTTGCCTGCAAAATTTCTTCCCATTGGTCTGATGGCGGTAAAGGAGCAGCAGCATTAGCCTCTCATGTGACTAATATGATTGACAATCAGCACTCTCAATTTAGAACACTCTATGATGATGATATGAAGCTCTGGGATAAAGCGCGACATATCGCAAGAACCATTTATGGCGCTGAAGATATTATCGCAGACAAAAAAGTCCGTGCACAATTCGATCAATTTGAAGTCGAAGGTTATGGTCATTACCCAGTCTGTATGGCCAAAACACAATACAGTTTTTCTACTGATCCACAACTCACTGGTGCCCCAAGTGGGCATGATGTGCCTATCCGTGAAATTCGCCTTGCCTCAGGTGCCGAATTTATTGTCGTGGTGTGTGGGGATGTCATGACCATGCCAGGATTACCTAGAAAACCGGCCTCCGATAATATCGGTGTAGATGATGCAAAAAATATTACGGGGCTGTTTTAGTTAAAAGTCAGTATTTAGTGTTTTTATTGTTGTATATAAACAACAAAAATAATAAAAAAGCGTAAAAATTGAATTATTTGCTTGTAGTTTTGATCCAACTACTTTAAATTTCATGCATTACTGTGTCTATTTAACTGATTTTTTTGTAAAACTAAATCGGAAAAATCATACAGACGATAGTGTAGTGTTTAAATAGATAGTGAAATGTTTAAGTAAACTAAGCAAAATAGGCGACAAAACAGCCTCGGGGGAAACCAGATATGCTTAAGGTAAATAAGGTAAATCAAGCAGTACTACTTGCGATGTCAGCAAGCGCCGCGACTTCAGCAGTGCATGCGCAAGCAATAGAAGAAATAACCGTTACTGCAACTAAACGGGCAGTAAGTATGCAAGACATTCCTCTTGCCGTTCAGGCGATGGATGCTCAACGATTAGAAGATGAGAACATCCAAAGCTTTAGTGACTACGTCAAATATCTACCAAGTGTAAATGCTGGTGGACGTGGACCGGGTCAAAATGAAATCTATATTCGTGGTGCGGCAGTCGATGCCATTAACATTACGGTAGCAGAATCTCAAGGCTCCGCTCCTAACGTGGCGCTTTATCTAGATGAGCAGCCTGTTACAGCAGGTGGACGTAACTTGGATGTCTATATTTCTGACATGGAACGTATTGAGGTACTTCCTGGACCACAAGGTACCTTATATGGTGCCAGCTCAATGGCAGGAACAGTCAGACTAATTACTAACAAACCAGTCCTTGATGAATTCCAAGCAAGCTTCAACGGTGGCTACGCACGCACTGCTGGTGGTGAAGATTCAAACCAGGCTGAAATGATGCTTAACATACCACTTGTTGACGGTAAAATGGCTTTCAGGGTGGCACTATACAATGATAACCAAGGTGGCTACATTGATAACGTCCCAGGTACGTTCACAGCAAGCAGTAAAATTAACGGAACATTTCCAGCAGCGACAGGGCATACATACGCCACAGCAACTACATTTTTCAACGGCACGGAAGTAGCCGCAGGTACTGTAGTTCCTGTGCATTTTACGACAGCGGATAACGCCTCGTCTGCTGAAGATGATTTCAATGATGCTCACTATGCGGGAGCGCGATTTGGTCTAAAATGGCAACTCAATGATAACTGGGATTTGCTCGTCCAAAACACACAACAATCTCTAAAAACAGAAGGTGTGTGGGATTATGATCTCGCAAAAGGTGATCTCAAAGTATCGCGTTTCACACCTGATAAGTTAGATGATACGTTTAGTCAAACTGCTTGGACTTTAAACGGCTCCGTAGGTGATATTGATATCGTCTATACCGGCGCCTTTTTGGATCGTTCAGTTGAAGCACAACTTGATTATACTGGTTACACCAACATCGGTGCTTTCATTTCAGGCTATCAGTGTGAATACTTAGTCGGTGGTTGGTACACTGGAACTTACACCCAAGGCACAGCATACACATTTGACCCAACGTTAAGTGGCGACCCAGGTGTGATCGAGTGTGGCACCCCAGCGAATGCCGTACATCTTGATAACGAAATGACTCGTTTGACTAATGAGCTCCGATTCTCTACGAATTGGGATGGTATCGTGAATATGCAAGGTGGTATCTTTGCCGAAGATTTCGAAATTAAGCACATCGGTGATTTTAACTACCTCGCACCATATCAAGCAGGTTTTGGTCCGATTAATATCAATACAAATTCAGCGTTCACCAACTCCGCAGCCAATGCGAGAGGTGTTGTTCATGCTGCAACGCAATTTAGAAATGATAACCTCAGAACAGAGAACCAAAC
>JAPKEL010000044.1 GCA_028822065.1 Woeseiaceae bacterium
CTGAAGCTCAAAGTGATTCTGTCCTTTTTTATAATCTTTCTAAAAACGACCTTAAAGACAAAATCAAAGGTGCCTGGGTAGGACAGACAATCGGTGTTACTTATGGCTATCCTGTCGAATTTAAATATGAAAGCATAATGGTTCCAGACAGTCATGATCTTCCATGGTATGACGGTTACTTATTGAATACATTTACGGACATACCTGGTGTTTATGATGACATTTATATGGACTTAACATTCGTTCAAGTATTTGAGGATTATGGATTTGACGCCCCAGCTTCAGCTTTTGCAAATGCCTTTGCGAAAGCTGATTATAAATTATGGTTCGCCAATCAAGTGTCAAGGTACAATATTTTAAATGGGATTGAGCCTCCTCAATCTGGTCATTGGTTGAACAACCCAGCAGCGGATGATATAGACTTTCAAATAGAAGCAGATTTTGCCGGTATTATGACGCCTGGAATGGTCAATAGTGCTACCCAAATTAGTGATCGTGTTGGTCATATCATGAATTATGGTGATGGCTGGTATGGGGGTGTCTATATCGCCGCTATGTACTCACTAGCTTATGTTTCTGATGACATTAACTACGTGGTTAATGAGAGCCTTAAATTAATACCTCAAGAGAGTAAGTTTCATCAAATTATAACGGATGTCATCACAATTCATGAGAAGCAACCAAATGACTGGAAAATAGGCTGGCAATACATTCACGATAAATGGACAGATACAGATCTTGGTCCCTGGGGCGCCTTTGATCCTTTTAATATTGACGCTAAAATCAACGCAGCCTGGGTAGTGCTTGGATTATTGTACGGCGAGGGTGATTTTTCTAAAACCATTGATATTGCGACTCGTGCTGGTGATGATGCTGATTGCAACCCGGCATCCGCCGCAGGCATTCTAGGAACAATGCAAGGCTTCGAAGCCATTCCTGATTACTGGAAACAGGGTCTAAAAGAGATAGAAGGGCTCCCATTTCCATATACGACTATTTCTTTAGATGATGCTTACAAACTATCATATAAGCATGCTCTGGCGATGATTAGTCTTAATGGTGGGATAGTAGAGAGTGACCAAGTGACAATAAAGGTCCAGAATCCCGTCACAGTGCCTTTTGAGCAGTCATTTGAAGGTCACTACTTGAAAGAAAAAAGAGAAATTGATCATGCCGATATAAATGTTAAGAATAATTTTACTTTTAACTTTAATGGTACGGGCTTCGCCCTTATGGGAAAAGCACTAAGTATGAATGATGAAAATCATACTTATATTGCAGAGATGTACATCAATGGAAAGTTATATGAAACTACTAAATGGCCAACTAACTTCACCACAAGACGCTTTTACTTATTCTGGAAATATCAACTCCCAAAAGATAATTATGAAGTTAAAATCAAGGTGATAAATCCAATAAGATCTGCAGAGATATCGCTTGAATCAATCGTATTATATGACGATCAGCCATTATTCGAGCATGATACAAAATAGATTCTGACTATAAAGTATGCTTAAAGACCTAAAAGTGTTGACGGCTAATGATTAAAATTATACTCGTACTGTTAATTCTCACTGTAAACTATGAGAGTAATGCTGAGATTATGTGTAAAGGCAGTCCCATCAGCCAAGGTATATATTTCAATAAAATGCCACCAAAAAGTTGGTCAAACTGTATTGGAGGTTATGCTTATTTACATGGTGGTGGTATTTATCACGGCCGATTTATGTCAGGAAAACCATATGGAGATGGCAGATTAGAGCTTTCAGATGGAAGCTATATTGAAGGTAACTGGATCAATGGTGTTATAGCAGGGCATGTTTTGATTGTAACTGTTGATCAGAATAGATATGAAGGTCAATGGCTGGATGGAAAATTTATAGGGACCGCATGGCTAAACAACAATATTAAATATGAGGGCAGCTGGATTAACGGTCAACTCGAAGGGTATGGCTCAGTGCTTTATTCAAACAAAACATCTTATAAAGGTAATTTGAAAGAGGGTATTTATAATGGTTATGGCGAAATTTCATACCAGGATGGCAGTCGCTACAATGGTAACTGGAAAAATGGATCAAAAGATGGAGAAGGAACGCTTATATTCAGCGATGGAAAAGAGTATACTGGACACTGGCGACTGGGACGTTATATTGGCAATATTGATGCCAAACCTCAATTTACAGAAGATACTAAGTTAAAAAATTAATTTTTTTATAGGTAGCGATATGCACAGATTCAATCAAATACTCGGAACTCTTTTAATTTGCATTATGACCTGCAATATTAGCGCTCAAGAAAAAACATTTCCAAGAGAAGAATGGCAATCTAAAGAAGCATCAGATTTTGAGATTGATCAAGACAAAATAGACACCCTCTTTAATTTATCTTTTGAAGACTCTGCAACTCAATCAGTAGTGCTAATAAAAAATGGGTTTTTAGTGGGAGAGCGCTATGCTGATGGCTATGATCAGCTATCATATGGCACCTCATGGTCAATGGCTAAGAGCTTTTATGCTGCGCTTATCGGTATATCTCTTGAGTTAGGAGAGATATCAAGTATTGATGATAATGTGGGTAAATATCTGAGCTATTTCAATGATGATCGTTCTGTCGTTACTATCCGTGATTTATTAAATATGACTAGTGGGTTGGAATTCCCAGAGCACGAACATGAAAATATGTTCTTTAGGAACGATCAAATGGAATATGTTAGGTCTATCGGCATGGAGAAATCACCAAACACCCTATTTGAATACAACAATGTTAACTCTATGCTGCTTGGTGATATTTTACTGCAAGTTACAGGTAAAAAAGCTGATACATTATTACGCGAAAGAATTTTTGATAAAATTGGTATTGATGATGCCACCTTATGGCAAGACGGCACTGGTAGCGTTATGACATATTGCTGTATTGATATGTCTGCACGTGATTATTCTAAATTTGGTTTACTTTTCTCAAGAAATGGTAACTGGGACGGTGATCAAGTTATACCTGCTGATTACGTAAATGAAACCTTCAGTACTTTTTGGGAATCAACGCCTAACTGGTGGACGGATCAAAAACGTGGATACTCTCTCCATTGGTGGATCTCAAAGAATGATGAAGAGGGTACTATATTCAATGCCAGTGGTAAATTCGGTCAATATATATTTGTTGATCGTGAGAATGATATTATTTTTACTCGTATCACGAAATATCACCCAATGCCTGGATCGGTTCAAAATTGGGGTATTTTTAAATATCTTGATATTAATAACGTTGATTTATGGATCAATGTAACACGGATATTGCATAAAATAGGCTTAATCGATTTATCTAAGGACCTCACCACGCCGAACACATTCGCTGATGGTGAGTCAAATGAGTTTTATACTAATTATGGAGAGGTTATTGACGCAATAGCCGACTTGAGTCGCGATTAATGTCTATTATATTGTTCAAATTATTCACTCTTATAAGGTCTTCTTATAAGATTATCTAAATTAGCGCCCCTTAGGGGTGACAACTTTCTTGGTCTACCGGTTTGATTATCAGCCGCGTAAAGGTTGCCGTTTTCATCAACAGATATCGAATGCATTTCTATCCAAAAATTTGGACCGGTTTCAGGTAAATCAATTACATCAAGAAGCTTGCCATCAAAATCATACTTTTTTAGCCTTGGCGGGTTGGTTTCAGTCAACCAAAGCGAATCATTATTAACAATAATATCCAGTATTAATCCCAAGTCTTGCCATGTTGTTATATATTCATAATTTGGATAATTAGAAGATTCTCTTTCTTCAGTTTGGCGGTAGACTTTAAGATCTTTATTAATACGATCAACCACATAAAGCATTTGTTTTGGTCCAAACCCTAAGCTATGAACGCTCCCATATTGATGAGGCATTTCACCTGCTTCACCAAACTGAGCATGAAACGAATGGTCACTATTCCTGACTATGATTCTTTTATTGCCTATACCATCAGCAATTAAGTATTTTCCATTCGGCAAGAACGCGACGTCTTGTGGGAGGTTTAAATGAGAGTTATCACTACCAGGTACATTCTTTTCACCAATAGTTAGGAGTAATTCTTTTCCATCATTTGAAAAAACATAAATAATATGACCGGTTTCGTCAATCACCCAAACTCGTTTCTCATCATCATAGGGGTTAATTCGAATTCGGTGCGGTCCAGGTCCATCAGTCCCATGAAATAAGTAATCCCACTGTTCCCAAATATCAACTATCTCACCGTTACTATTCGCTATATATATGCAGTTTTTCCATACTCGACCTCGGCCAGTAAGAACATTCCAATCTGGAATACCCATTGATGCAGGGAAATCTGTGTAACTTGGAGGAATTGGTTGTGGTAGTTTAGTTTCGCCGCGTTGTAAAAAAAAGATTCGATCTTTTGATTCGACATGGACACCTGAATTCCCACCCCAAGTATGATTTGAACCAGCGAATGGTTTTAACCATGTTATTTCATCGAAGATATATGCATCTTTGTTATTCTCATTAGCAGTCAGGAGACCACAATAGTGAAGTAAAGAAATTAAAATAATTTGCTTGATAATGAAATTTTGACCCACAATAATTAACCCGTAAAAAATTATATTAAATTAATAGCCAATATATCTTTTGATTAAGACCTTGCCAACATTTAAGACTCCTTTAACTTTAATTTCGAAGTCTTCTTCTTAAGATTTTACCAACCCTTGATTATAATAATCCCATGTTTTTACCTTTCCATATATGCAATGCCAAATACGATTTAAACGGTGAGAAGTGTCTTAGGAATTCATTTGGAGTAGCAGCTTGCTTTTTAGTCAGTTTTTCGATTCCTTTGTTTAAGATTAAATCGCCGTCTGACCAAACGTCTGGAAGTGCACAATAAAACATAGCGATCATATCTCCAGACCATGGACCAAAGCCCCAAATATTACAAACCAGTTCTAATATTTGAGAATGAGAGCTATCCGTAATCATTTCATTTGATATATCACCACGATCAAATGCTAATTTTAGTCCTTGGAGAGCCTTAACCTTATTACTGGACAGTCCACATTCTCGTAATGACTCAGCATAATCTTTATTACAAGCTTCCGCTAAAGATAACTTATCATATTGCACTTGATGAATGATTTTACCCCAAATCGTATTTGCCGCTTTTAGAGATAATTGCTGACTGCAAACGAGTCGTACCATATGCTTAAAAAGGTCATCCTCGCTCTTTGTTAAATAGAGTACACCATTTGCAATAAATAGATTATTTGCATGAGTGAATTTATTTACTGATTTAGATAACAGAACTTTATGAATTGCTTTGCTCATAATTTTCATCTTACTTGTTTTGGCCTGGTTTTTTGTGTAATTAATAAAATATTTTATTTAATCCAGTCTTTGTTATAGTGCGCACCGAGGCAAAATACGAACTTTACACAATCAAATTTAATTTTGAGATATAGCGTTCCATTAAGTATGTATTTATATCCTCCATTTCCACTATTCCAAGGATGCTGATTATGTTATTTAGTTCATTGAATTTATCCAAAGAACTACTAGATGCAATTAATAAAAAGGGCTACGACACTGCCACTCCTGTTCAAGAGCAGGTTATCCCTCTTATATTAGAGGGTAAGGATATTCTTGCATCAGCTCAAACAGGTACCGGCAAAACCGCTGGATTCGCATTACCTTTATTGCAAAAGCTCCAATATTCCAATAATAAATCAAAACAAATTAAAGGTTTGATCTTAACTCCAACCCGAGAATTAGCGGCTCAAGTTGCGGAAAGCGTAAGAGAATACGGCTCTTATCTACGATTTAGAACACTCGTCATTTACGGCGGTGTTAGCATGAACACACAAATAAAAAAACTTAATCAAGGTGTGGATATTGTTGTTGCAACGCCAGGAAGGCTCCTTGATCATTTGCAGAGAAGAACCCTTAAATTTAATGCTGTGGAAATGTTCGTGCTTGATGAGGCAGATCGAATGCTTGATATGGGTTTCATAACAGATATTCGTAAAATTATAAAAACATTACCATCTGAACGGCAAAATCTATTATTTTCGGCAACGTTTTCTAAAGAAATAAGATCACTAGCAGGAAATCTTCTTGATTCACCCACAGTTGTGGAAGTAGCACCACCAAATTCAACTGTCGATAAAGTTAAACAAATAGTGCTTCCAGTTGATAAACAAAGAAAAAGAGAGTTACTTTCATACCAAATCGGTATCGGTAACTGGCAGCAAGTTCTGGTTTTCACAAGAACCAAGCACATGGCAAATCGATTATCAGAAAAACTTAATGAAGACGGCATTATTTCAGCCGCATTTCACGGTAATAAATCACAGGCAGCTAGAACAAAAGCGCTAACGGAATTTAAGCTAGGTAAAACCCGCGTACTTGTAGCGACAGACATAGCGGCAAGGGGTATTGATATTGATACATTGCCTTATGTTGTTAATTATGAGCTTCCTTATTTACCTGAAGATTATATTCATCGTATCGGAAGAACTGCGAGAGCAGGGCAAGAGGGTTGCGCTGTATCTTTAGTATGTATTGACGAAAACAAACTTTTAAGAGGAATTGAAAAATTACTAAATATTCAAATTGAAAAAAATATAATCGCAGGTTTTGAGATTGATCCTAGAATTACAGCTGAACCAATAAGAAAAAACAAAGGCTCAGTAAATAGAAATAACCCAAATTTCAAAAAAAATAAGAATAAAAAAAATCCAAATAAAAGATGGTCAAGATCAAAATCATCGAAAAATAAAAGTTTTAAGAAATCAAACTAATTAAAAATATAGGTCATTTCAAATTGTTTTAAATATTTTAATATTGATAGCTTGATTTTGAATTATAATAAAGCTAAGTTTTTTGAAATATTTGAGGGAATAAAGCTTTGAGCAGTCAACTCACTATAGAAAATTTAACTCTATTTCGTGGAGATAAATGTTTATTTAAAAATACATCATTTACAATTACTCAAGGTGATTTACTTTTGATAACCGGCCCAAATGGATCAGGGAAAACCACAATGCTCAGATCCATAGCTGGCCTGGTTGAACCAGAAACTGGAATTATATCTTGGAATCACAAATCAATTTCGGTTGATCGTCAAACTTACCATGAGAATATATCTTGGATATCACATAAGCATGGCTTTAAGGGCGGTTTAAGTATTATAGAAAATCTCGAATTTGAAGCTCATTTATATAATTACTCTTTCAATAGAATTGATGATGCGTTGGAAAGACTCTCTCTTTCATTAAATAAAAATATACCATTTAAGTGTTTATCAGCAGGACAAAAAAGACGCGCCTCTCTTGCCAGGCTTATTCTGAATAAAAATGTTTTATGGCTTCTTGATGAACCTACTTCCAACTTAGACGCTCATGCTCAAGATATTTTCAAAGAAATACTAAATGAGCATATCATTAACAAAGGTTTATGTGTCCTTGCAACCCATCATCCAGAAGCTTTTGAAGACAGTACTTCAATAATTGAGCTGAGCTGAAATGCCAAAGAAACTATCATTAATAGCAGGTTTTATGGCAATGTTTCGGCGTGACCTGCTCCAGTACATAAAAAGTCCAAGCCAGTTATTAAATCCATTGATATTTTTCATTATGATTACAGCCGCTTTCCCTTTTGCAGTGAATGCGGAAAAAGCACAGCTTGTTCAAATTGGGCCTGGCATCATATGGGTAATGGCAATTCTATCCTACTTGTTGACTCTGCATCATCTTTACCTTGATGATGCTGAAGATGGATGTCTGGATTACATAATCCTAAGCCCACAACCGCTTCCATTACTGGTATTAGCTAAGATTTGTGCGCATTGGATTTCGAGTGGCTTGCCATTGATTATAATTAGCCCAATTATTGGTATAATTTACCAGATGCAAGTCGATACAATTTTAATAATGATCGCGACATTGTTTTTTGGTACTTTCGCATTGAGTTTGGTTGGATCTATCGGTGCGTCATTAACTATTAGCATTAATAATAGTAATATATTAGTGAGTTTATTAGTGTTACCAATAATGATGCCAGTACTTATATTTGGGGCCAGAACAATTGAATTATATCAATCAGGGGCAACTACAATGTCTGGGCTGTATTTCATCGGCGCGTATTGCATGTTTGCGTTAAGTTTCTCACCATTCGCTTCGGCGGCTGCTTTGAGGATAGGTGCAGATTAAACGATATGTGGATATTCTTACATAAAATGGCTTCACCAAAGTATTTTTATCGCCTCGCTTCATCTATGATTCCGTGGCTATTCATTAGTGGTCTGTTATTGATGGTTTACGGCATAATAAATGGTCTGTTTTATGCGCCATCAGATTACCAGCAAGGAGATGCTTTTCGAATTATCTATGTACATGTTCCTGCTGCGTATATCTCGATGATGGCCTACTCACTAATGGCTTTCGCTGCTTTCATTGCATTAATTTGGCGTATTAAAATAGCGCACGCTGTTATTGTTAGTGCAGCACCTCTGGGTGCATGGTTTACCTTTTTAGCCCTACTTACTGGCTCTTTATGGGGAAGGCCCATGTGGGGAACTTGGTGGGAGTGGGGCGATCCTCGTCTAACCTCTGAGCTCTTAATGTTATTTTTATATCTAGGTTATATGGCTCTGAGAGCCTCGATTCCTAATATTACTAAAGCCGATAAACTCAGTGCGATATTAATATTAATCGGTGCCATAAACATCCCTATCATTCATTACTCTGTTGAGTGGTGGACATCACTTCACCAAGGCTCAACCCTCTTAAAATCCGGCGGACCTTCAATCGCCGCACCAATGCTATACCCCTTACTTGCCTCGATTATTGGTCTTTCCTTATTTTTTGGCTCGCTACTTCTCATTAGAACTAAAGCTGAAGTATTAAAACGCGAAAAACACTCTCGATGGATTAAAGACATGATATTAGGTGATGAAGTATGATTGAATTCTTTGCAATGGATTACGCTTATTATGTCTATATCTCATTCCTGTCATTCATAACAGTAGTAATCATTTGTACGAATAATGCATTTAAACATCATAAAATCACCCTTGATCGTATCAAAAATACAATCCATCAAATGAGCGACGATAATGAAACCTAGGCAACAAAGAATGCTCGCGCTTGGCTTGTCCGCAATTGGCTTGATATTGGCATCATTTCTAACATTCAAGGCATTTAACGAGAATATGATGTTTTTCATTAATATTACTGACGCTGTCGAACAAAATAACATTCCAGCTAACAAAGATTTTCGAGTGGGCGGGTTAGTAATTAAAGGGAGCATTTATCGTCAACCAGGTGATTTAACAATGTCCTTTGCCCTAACGGATAATAAAAATATTCTCAAAGTTCGATATACAGGAGTTGTTCCAGATTTGTTCAGAGAAGGGCAGGGAGTTATTGCTCACGGAAGGTTAGCTGAAGACGGTATATTTGTGGCAAAAACTATTCTTGCTAAGCACGATGAAAATTACATGCCACCAGAAGTAATGGAGTCTTTGTCAAATCATGTTACAGAAAAAGTAGCCTTTAAAGCCGCCCAATGATCCCAGAAATTGGACAATTCGCGTTAATTATTGCCTTGTGCCTTACGCTCTGCTTGAGTTGCTTTGCGTTAATAGGTGCGCATAAAGATAATTCCGATTTCATGGCGCTAGTGAATCCACTCACACATGCCCAATTTATCTTTGTTGTGCTTGCTTTTTTTTGCTTGGCTTATTCTTTTCTAGTCGATGATTTCTCAGTCTTATATGTAGCAAGTAACTCTCACAGAGAATTACCAACACTATTCAAATTTTCTGCAGTTTGGAGCGCGCATGAGGGGTCATTGTTACTGTGGATTTTAATATTAACAATCTGGATGGTTTTAGTAGCGAATTTTAGTAAAACACTTCCACGCCCATTTTTTTCAAGAGTATTGGGCGTGCTTGGCATTTTGAATTTTGGTTTTTTGTTATTCACCTTAATGACCTCCAATCCATTCGAACGTATTTCACTCGCGCCTTTTGATGGATCAGATCTTAATCCACTACTTCAAGATATTGGTCTAGCGATTCATCCCCCTATTTTATATATTGGTTACGTTGGCTTTGCTGTGGCTTACGCTTTTGCTGTTGCAGTAATGTTAAGTGGTAAATTAGATCAGCGCTGGGCAAGATGGACCCGACCTTGGACAACTGCTGCATGGTTGTTTTTAACTATCGGTATAGCGCTTGGAAGTTGGTGGGCTTATTATGAGCTAGGATGGGGCGGTTGGTGGTTTTGGGATCCCGTTGAAAACGCTTCCTTTATGCCTTGGTTAATTGGGACGGCTTTAATTCATTCATTGGCTGTCACTGAAAAAAGAGGACTATTTAAAAGCTGGACGCTATTGTTAGCAATATCAGCATTCTCACTAAGCCTACTTGGCACCTTCTTAGTCCGATCTGGAATACTAATTTCTGTGCATGCTTTTGCCACAGATCCAGCAAGAGGCATCTTTATATTGATGCTATTATGCATTGTTATAGGAGGCGCCCTTGTGCTTTATGCAATACGTGCGCCTAGTGTCGATGAATCTATTGGGTTTAATGCGCTCTCCCGCGAAACATTCCTATTATTAAACAATGTTTTGCTAGTAATAGCGGCCACTTTAATTTTACTGGGTACATTATCGCCATTAGTCTTGGAAGTATTTAATGGTGCAAAGATTTCAATTGGCCCGCCATGGTTTGAGTTAGCCATGGTTGTACCCATGATTCCTTTGATTCTTCTAATTAGCTTAGGCATGAATACGCTTTGGATAGAACAATCAGCTCATGATTTAAGAAGAAAATTACAAACACCCTTTATTGTGTCGATACTCCTTGGCTTGATTATTCCATTTTATTTCTATGGCAAAATTACTTTACTATTAGCTGTTGGTTCCATTTCAGCGATTTGGATAATGCTATCATCGGTCCTACCTCTTATTAAGCAATGTCAAACTTCATCAGGTAGAAAATCACTAAATCGGTCTATATTTGGAATGACATTGGCACATCTCGGTCTTGGGTGTTTTGTTTT
>JAPKEL010000045.1 GCA_028822065.1 Woeseiaceae bacterium
TCAGTGCCTTTATTCACTGCATCAATATTCTCTATCTTGATATCAGATAATGGGACCCCGCCATGTGTTTTTAATGATTGCAATGTTGCAACCAACACTACCGCATTGGGTGATATTTCTGATTTTCTGCATTTGATATCAAAAAACTTTTCAGCCCCTAGATCTGAACCAAAACCTGCTTCAGTAACCGTATAATCAGCAAGCTTCATAGCGATCTTTGTAGCTGCGATACTATTGCAACCATGAGCGATATTAGCAAAAGGGCCTCCATGAACAAAAACAGGATTGCCTTCTAGTGTTTGCACTAGATTTGGGTTTATTGCATCTTTAAGAAGAGCAGTCATAGCACCCTGTACATTAAGATCTTTAGCTGTGATCGCTTTCCCGTCTTTACTATAAGCAACAATGATTGAAGAAATATTATTCCTTAAATCATTTATGTCCTTTGACAAACAAAAAATTGCCATGATTTCTGAGGCTGCTGTAATGGAAAACGTATCTTGCCTAGGAATTGAGTTAAGAGGTCCACCTAAACCAATCACTGCTTGTCTTAATGCCCTATCATTAAGATCAAGAACTCTATTCCAAACTATTCTTCTATGATCAATATTGAGTGAATTACCATGATGCAAATGGTTATCAAGAGCAGCTGATAAAAGATTATGAGCTGATGTTATTGCATGAAAATCGCCAGTGAAATGCAGATTAATATCTTCCATAGGAATAACTTGTGACATACCACCTCCTGCTCCGCCACCTTTCATCCCAAAGCAAGGACCCAATGATGGTTCTCTGACACAAGTAATTGTTTTTAAGCCCTGTGAAGCCATAGCATCACTCAGGCCAATTGTTGTAGTTGTTTTTCCTTCCCCAGCAGGAGTTGGAGTCATTGCAGTGACTAAAATTAATTTTCCTTGTGATTTACCGGCAATGGTTTCATCTTCATTGATATTCAAATTAACTTTAGCTTTATACTTACCATAAGGCTCTAGGTAGTTATCAGTTATACCAATTTTTTCTGCAATATTACTAATAGGCTGGATATCTGCTTCTCTTGCGATTTCTATATCGGTTTTCAAATCAACTCCAATAATTATAATTTTGCGACAAGGTTATATTTTAAACTCAATAAATACAAGATAGTCAACTTAGAAATTAAGTGGGCCGTATAGGAATCGAACCTATAACCAATAGATTAAGAGTCTACTGCTCTACCAGATTGAGCTAACGGCCCAAGAAAAAATGGGGTGAACGATGGGGCTCGAACCCACGACCACCTGGACCACAACCAGGAGCTCTACCAACTGAGCTACGCCCACCATTGTTTTCTTAAGCTCTATTAACTATCTTGCCAAGGAGAAATTGTTAGTCAAATAATCTTTTCCTTATTCAGAAGATTCAATAACAAGTGAAATCATTTTATCACCTTGCTCAATTGAATTTACAACATCCATATTCGCAGTGTGTCCAAAAACAGTATGAACTCCATCAAGATGTCGTTGAGGACCATGACAAATGAAAAATTGACTACCGCCAGTATCCTTCCCTGCATGCGCCATCGATAGAGTACCAGCTTGATGCTTATTTGCATTGATCTCACAATCAATATGATGACCAGGACCGCCGGTACCAGTTCCGCTAGGACATCCACCCTGAATCATAAAATTAGGAATAACACGATGAAAATTGAGTCCATCATAGAATCCCTTTTCAATTAAGTCTGTAAAATTTTTTACAGTGTTTGGTGCATCTTCCTCAAATAAATCAATATGGATCTCGCCCTTATCAGTTTTCATTAGTACTTTACTCATGCTCTACCTCATTTAAATTTTCCAACATTATCCAGATCTTTAAATAGTTTTTCCACCTAAAATTAATATAGACAAGATATACATACTAATAATTTTTTAGTCACTGATACCACTATCGTTTCACTGGCGCGCCCGAGAGGACTCGAACCTCTAACCCTCAGCTTAGAAGGCTGATGCTCTATCCAGTTGAGCTACGGGCGCTAATGAATTACTTTTGATGATTATAAAGGTTAAATAATCTTATTCACTAATTTTTTTAAAAAACTAAACTGCCGAAAAGATTACTATTTTTAATTTGTTCCTAAATATAGTCCTTAAACATTTTATGACGAATTGGGCCCTAAACCTCTTTTCTTTATTAGACTATATAATTGAGGTAACAGTTTTATCTTTGAGATAGTTTGACACCGCTTGATGACCTGATTCTTGACCCCAGCCAGATTGCTTCCAACCACCAATCGGTAGAGCTGCATCGAACATTAAATGGCTATTCACCCATACGGTACCTGCGTTTATAGAATCAGCTATTCGATGGGTATTGGAAAGTCCTTCTGTCCATATAGAAGCTGCCAAACCATAGGAACTATCATTGGCTAAAGCAATTGCTTGCTCTTCATCTTCAAATACTGACACTGTAAGTACTGGCCCAAAAACCTCATCTTTAAATATAACCATATCCTGCTCCACATTCCCAACTATGGTAGGTTCCATATAACAACCTGAAGAACCTAAAATATGACCACCTGAAATTAACTCAGCACCAACAGATACAGCATCGTCAACATATTTTTTGACAGATTCTGCATGACTCTTAGCCACCAAAGGTCCCATTTGTGTCTTAGGATCAAGGCCATGGCCCATAACCATCTCACGACCATATTTTGCGACTCCTTCAACCAGTTGATCAGAAATACTCTTGTGTACAATCAGTCGTGATCCTGCAACACAAACTTGGCCGCCATTAAAAAAAATCGCATTAGCAACCCCAGGAATGGTCAAATCAAGGTCTGCATCCGGCATCACTATCTGAGGA
The DNA here is from genome assembly GCA_028822065.1 of Woeseiaceae bacterium. GTDB lineage: Bacteria > Pseudomonadota > Gammaproteobacteria > Steroidobacterales > Woeseiaceae > SP4260. The sequence goes on from JAPKEL010000045.1 coordinate 2,845, forward strand.
GATTTGCCACCAAGTTCCACCTGAACTTTTTTAAGGTTGGATTCTCCCGCTGATTTAATCACCCTACGGCCAATCTCAGTTGAGCCAGTAAACGAAACTTTATCAACATCGGGATGCATGGCTAATGCTTCACCTATAGTACTACCAGATCCAGTGACTAAATTCAGAACACCCTTTGGGAGTCCTGCCTGTTGACATATTTCAACTAATCGCACAGCTGTTAGGCTGGTTAGAGTTGCTGGTTTTAATACAATCGTGCAACCTGCAGCGAGTGCTGGGGCTATTTTCATTGCAGTTAAAACCAAAGGTGAGTTCCAAGGTGTAATGCAAGCCACGACACCTAAAGGGTGCCGTAGTGTGTAACTAAATGTTTTTTTACCTTCGGGTTGATAACTGATGGAAGAAGTAATGGTTTGTCCTTCAATAGTTCTTGCGACACCAGCAAAATAGCGAAATTGATCAATTGCACCTGGGATTTCAGCCCAACGAGAAACGTACAATGGTTTGCCTTGATCTAAAGTTTCTAGTTCAGATAATTCTTCGATATTATTGTCCATAATATCAGCAATTTTATTAAGAATCTGTGCTCGCTCAACCGGCAACATGTTATGCCATTGATCACTCTCAAGTGCTGTTCGTGCAGCACCCACTGCATCATTGATTTCAGTAATACTTCCTCTAGCTAACTCGTTTATTACAGTGCCTGTCCCAGGATCAATGGTTTCAAAAGTAGAGCCATCATAAGCATCAACCCATTCTCCATTGATGAACATTTTTTGACGACCACGTTTAAGAAAAGTCTTGGCACTATCAACGGTAGGTTTAATATTATTTAAAGATAATGAACTCATAGAGTGCCCTCATGATTTTTATTTTTAGATTCTAAACGTCTCAGACTCAAAATTTCTAAAGTTTTTTCATGACTTTCACGAGTGATATTGTAGTAGGAAAAAAAATAAAAACACACCAAACCAAAAACTAAAACACTGGGCCCATACACCATGCCAAGATTAAAAATAACATCTTCAGGTATATCTTTGGCAGTGACATTTTCTGTCGTAGGAAACGATATCAATGAAAGTGTTAATCCTGCTAAGAAATGGCCTACTCCTGATGTAGCTTTACCAGCTAAACCTATAAAAGAGAAAATTAAGCCCTCTTGACGCTTGCCATTTTGTAGCTCTTGATTATCAGCAATATCTGCCATGATTGATCCCATCCCTACAACCATAATTGCCATACCAAAACCTGTTGTGATTTGACTAATAATTAAGACGGGCAATAATAATGGACTTTCATTTTCTGGAAACAGTCCAATGAGGCGAAGAATTGTAGGTAGGACAAAGGAAGTTAGAATTATTGATAACCCTAAATACATTGTTCTTTTTTTATCAAGCCAATTCATGATGTATTTTACCAATGGTATGACTAATACAGTTGAGGTAAAGAAAGCATAAAACATATATTGTATTTGTGATGTCTCTAGGGCCCAAAAATAAGTATTCATATGCAGTACAAGTGCACGCTGTAGGCCACTTAATATAAAAAAAGTAATGGAGACAAGAAAGATTGAAAGAAATGAACGATTTTTTAAAACCTCACGAAGTCCCTTATAAAAGTATTTATAAAAACTACTGAAACTATCGGTATATAGCCCTTTATCGCTCTTATTTTTATGCATAAAAGGAATCTGTGATTGAGTACCTAGGGTTGAAACAAGTATTACAATAACGGATACGATAGCAAACGTTAATGCAAAAGCAGGATAAGCCTCTGGGTTAAGCTGACCTTGGGGATAAGCATCGGTGGACTTAAAATAGACCGTAAAGGCAACTATAGATAAAATCATGGCGGCAATAAATGAAAACATATTTCTTATAGCCACAAGCGCTGTACGGTCACTATAGTTTTCAGTTAACTCAGCTCCCAAAGCATAATAAGGGACAAGAAACAAAGTCATCATTAAACGTAGAGTAATTGCAAAAGTTGTTAGCCATAAAAAAAGACTTACTCCTGAAAAACTTTCTGGTGGACTAAAAAGCAAATAGAAAGCTAATCCAAATGGTATTGCAGATGCATACATAAATGGGTGGCGTCTGCCTAATTTAGAATGAAAATCATCTGAAAATGCACCAATAATAGGATCTGAAATCCCATCAAACACCAATGCTATAAGAAGAGCAGTGCCTGCTAAAAGAGGATCCAAGTGTAAAACTTGAACATAATAGAATAATAAGAAAAATTCTAAGGAGTTTGACTTAATAGCTTCTGCAGCCAGCCCTGTTCCATGGGCAAGCTTAATTGGAAGACTAATTTTTCGATCACGAATTGAAATATTTGTAACCCTTATTTAATTAAAATTTAAATAGCACTTTTCTCTTCAGCTGATTCACCACCATATTTAGAATAGAGCCTTCCATAAATACGTTTTATAATTTGCTTACGTTCTTTATCTAGTTGTTCTTGGAGCAAAGCTGATGGTTTACCAGTATTAAGTGAACTTAAAGAAAGCTTATTCTCTTCCGATAATATTTCCTCAACATGGGCAAGTCGATCTTTAACCACCCAAAGCTCTGCACCCAGTTCAAGGGTTATAGAAATAAGGTGGTCAATAACTTCATTTTCAAAATAGGTGGGGTTGCCTCGTTTAAAACCCGGGAGATTCCCTAGATCTTCAAGATCATTTGATTTTTTATCTGTCATTTGTTTCTCATTTAATTGTTTGGTTTAAATCCTATTCTTCCTGCAAGTAAAAACTTATTGGGATCATATGGACTCATCTCAAAGCCACTCTCTTCCATAATCTCTTCCACATTAGAACGTACAAATCCAGGTAGAAAAGGTTCACCATTGTCAGCAGCATCCATTTCTCCAAAGAATATAGTGTAGACATCCCTTGTTTTATCCCCAGGAAAATCAATTAACGTAAAGCTACCTCCCGGCCTTAATACCCTTAAGGTTTCTGAAAGAATCTTTTTTGAGACTGAAACTGGAACCTCATGAAATAACAAATTTGCCACCACAATGTCAAAATGATTGTCATTAAAATCTAGCTCTTCAGCAAGCATTTGCTTAAAATTTATATCATGATTTTGCTCTAAAGCTCTAGCATGTGCGTATCGAACCATATGAGAACTGACATCAATTCCCCATACTTCAGCATCTGGGTAAATTCGCTTCAAAGCTGAAGAAGTGACTCCTGCACTGCATCCAAGATCAAGAATACGATTTACTTTTCCATCTTGAGGAGCGCCAACTGTACTGGCTTGCATATCAGCAAACATGTCATTATCAGCAGCACCGCCCATAAAAACCTTTGAACCATAATCATAAAGAAGACCAGAAAGTGGTTCATTGGCATTACCACCAGGCTGAATATGAATCTCAGCAGTGGCATACTCGGGTATTGAAAAATCTGGATCATATGTGACTGAGCCAGGACCTATTTTCTCAGCATCATCGAGGGCTTGTAATAAATCATTTTTTCGCATGTTTAGAGAATCATAAGTGCATTCCCAAAAGGATTCTTGGAGGGTACGCTTTATTCTGTAATAGGTTTTTAATACATTGTCTTTCATGAGTAATTCTTTGGCTTCTGTTGTACTTCTAGGATCAGGTTCCATACTCTTTCCAGCATTTTTCAACAATAATTTACTGTATTCTCCAATAGGTTTCTGCTGAGCATGCAACAATAAGTTACGAGCATCTTCTACAAAATTCATATAGGCTTCGTCTCGACGTGATGAGAGCGAAGGGAAAACGCCAGCTGTTTTTCCACGTTTATAAATAGCCTTGTTAATAGCCATATTGTCCTCCACTATTATTATTTTAATCTAGGAGTATTGCACAGGTTTGCAATCTTCTCCAAGAAATTATACTCTTATTATTCTAATTTTTTTTTACAAAAAATTAAATCTGTTCTATTGAAAAAACAGTTTTTTACTAAAATGAGTTCAACAAAGAAATATATGAATATAATTTCGATAATACTACGTTCTCTGTGTTACCTCATCATTGTACTTGTAGTTATAGTAAGTAGTTACATTATCTTAAACAGTGGCATTTATCATACGCCTACAACATTTTTAATGTCTTCAAATTATGTGTCTCCCTCAAATAAAATTCTAATTGTTGGAGGAACTCGAGGTGTTGGACTTGAAATTATTAAAAAACTATTGGATCGAGGAGAGGATGTGACAGCTATGGTTAGATCTACTTCTAATGTTGAAAAATTAACCCAGCTTGGAGTTAAACAAGTCGTTGCCGACGCTCTTATTAAAGAGCAAGTTCAAGCTATCTTTTCTCAAAACAATTTTGATACTGTCATTTCAACACTTGGTACTTCTGCTAAAGATTTACCTGAAAGACAGAATTTCATTCAAGCAAGAATTAAAGGCGAAGTTAAGATGGATCCAAATAAGCGACCTGACTTTATCGGGAATCGTAATATTATAGATTCAGCAAAAACGACAGGAGCTAACCGCTTTATATTCATTACAGTCATTGGCACTGGACAATCACATGATGCACTACCACCACTCTCTCGTCGAGGTCATAAAGATGTTATCTCGCTTAAAGAAAAAGCTGAAAATCATCTGCGTGCTAGTGGCCTTTCTTATACTATTATTCGTCCCGGTGGGTTTAGTAATGGTCAATCCTCAGGCAAGGCAAAGTTAACTGAAGATCATTTAGCTTTTAGCTATATTGCTAGAATAGATGTAGCTAACCTAGCCATTGAAGCATTAGGTAATGATGAGTCTATAGATAAAACATTTAATGCTTATGATAAAGATATGCTATATCTACATCGAATGTTTATGGACTAACTCTATTGAAAATATTTTATAAAAACAGTTATATAGGATTAAAAATGGTTATGAAAATAAAACTATCAACTTTTTGTGTGCTTACTTTATTAGCATCAATCTCTACTGCTACAAATGTAGAGAGCTCTGACAATAAACATATGCAACCTGAGATCAAGAAAGCTATTGAGAATCAATCAAGACCTGAAAAAGATAGGCAACGTGATATAGATAGAAAACCATCTGAAGTTATGTTTTTTTCGGGTATTAAACCTGGTGATATAGTTGCCGATATTGGTTCAGCAGGTGGTTATTATACAAGAATTCTAAGTGATATTGTTGGACCAAAAGGTCATGTTTATGGCTTTAATGGCATTGAGTTTGCACGTGTTTTTAAAAATGGAAATCCAACCGATCCAATAGCTGCTGAACGTGAAAATGTTACCAGTATTATGGGTACATTTAATGATCCAATCCTTCCTGAATCCATTGATATGGCTGTTATTATATTGATTTATCATGACACACACTTAACGCAATTAAATATTGATACAGCTTCTATGAATAATGCTTTGTTTGATGCACTTAAACCAGGAGGTACTCTTATGATCATTGATCATAAAGCTGAAATGGGATCTGGTTTACGTGATGTAGATAAACTGCATCGAATCGATAAACTTTATGTTAGAGAAGAAATTGAAAATGCAGGCTTTCGTTTTATTGATGAAAGCAACATTTTAAATCACCCTAATGATATGCTTAATACCATGGTTATGATGCCTAATGTACGAGGGAAGTCGGATCGTTTCATATTTAAATTCATGAAACCAGAATAACCTTTTTGCTAATAAACCTAAATTTGCCTTGTTGTATCACGTGATACTATAACTGATTGTAGATCAACATTTTTAGGAGGAAGTTCAGAATCATTAATACGTCTGAATAGGCAAGCAATGGATTCATCGATCAATTTTTCATGTGGCAATTGAACAGTTGTTAAGCGATTCATCCCCCAAGAAGATATTGGATTATCCCCAAAACCAATGACAGATATGTTTTCAGGTATTTCAAGATTATAATCTACTCGTGCTCCATCGATAATGCCTAATGCAGTTAGATCTGAAGAACATATTATAATGTCAGGTTTCATTTTTATAATATCTGCCATGGCATTTCGTCCCTCATCATGTCCTACAATACCTGTAAGATTGGCAAGAATTTCACCTTTATTTTCTTTTTCTAGAACTTTAGTAAATGCCTCGGTTCTTTGAATGCCTGATTTGATATTCTTATCACCCCTTATCAGGACAAAACGTCTATATCCAAGTTCTATAGCTAAATTGGCTAAGTTCTTTCCAATCGCATTATGATCTATATTTACTGTGCAAGTATTGTTTCTTTTTGATGAATTACCCACCAAAACTATAGGTGTATCTTTTTGATTACATGCAGAAACTACATCACTAGATGGCAAAGCAGAAAGCATGATTATTCCATCTACCTGATACTGCAATAGAAACTCAATTGAAGTATCAATGTCACTATTATTATTAATGGTAGCTAAAATGGTTTGGTAATTTTCTTTTTGTAGTTTTTCACTGTAACTTTTTAAAGTACTCGCATAGAAGGGATTATCCCAATCAGCCATAACGAGTCCAATTAATTGGGTTTTTTTTGTAATAAGGCTGCGTGCCATAATATTTGGACGATAACCAAGTTTATTAGCTGCAATAATGACTTTTTCTTTAGTCTTTGATGAGACACTAGCATTTGGAGTGAATGTTCGTGATACAGCTGACCGTGAAACACCTGCTAATTTAGCAACATTATGAGATGTAACACTAACCTTATTCTTCTTTCTTTTCATAGTCATATGATTCGTCTGAATAGGAATAGTGGATTTTAATTATTGTTTAGTATCAGACATGAGATTAGAAAAATCTTTTCTCCAAGCATCAGGCTTAATTGTTTCATCATCAAAAGCTTCAAATGTTTTATTTTTTGCATTCTGATTAGATAAGGCTTCTATACAAATAGCAGCAAGGTTACCTCGACTTGTCATACCACCATTGACAGCAACTGTATCTCCTTGCTGCATTCTTACTCCCTTAAACCCTGCTTCTTCATTAGTTAAACCACCAGCACGAATAATTGTATGCACTATAGAACTTGAGCGAATGTAATCTTCGGCCTTAAGTTTCCATACTAGAACATTGCCAAATCTATTAAGAGGATTGTCCTTATGAGTGATTCCTGATGACGACATTTGAATAAATTGAGTGACAGTACCGGCTTTTTCAGCTGCATTTATGAGGTTTTTTGTTCCACCATAATCTATATATTCAGGACTATTAGGGCCTTCAAATTTATTTGCACCCAGTCCTGATATAATTTTTGTTACGCCCACCATAATGGAATCTAATGATTCTGATTTCTTTACATCAGCTTCGACCCAATTGTATTTTTCACTAAATTTCTTAGTAGCACGTTCCTTATTACTAGTCATAGCAATAAAATTTCTGCCTTCTTGCTTTAGGTATTTTATGACATAAGATCCTGTTCTACCTGAGGCGCCTACGACTAAAATAAGCTCATCTTCATCTGTTAAGTCTGCTGTCGCTGAATTAAATGACGGCATCATTATTAACATAATGCTAAAAAATAAAGTAGTTATAATACTTTTCAATACTGTCATTGTTCTTTTATTATCTGTCAGACGGATACTTAAAATCACATTAAATCAACACTGTTGATTATGTTATTAAAAGCGATAAGTTCCAGTAAAACCAATTTGCCTTAGTGTTGGATTTACTACACTTGATACTGTTACCCGTGAATTAAAATCTGTTCCAAATTGTTGTGCATAAATTGGCTTATCATCATCCAATAGATTGCGTACCCAGATTTTTAGATCAAAATTACCCGATTCAATACCAGCACTAAAATTCATAACCACACGATCCGGAACAAAAGCAACATTTATTTCATCCATATACTGTTTAGAACGATAAAAAGCATCAAGCCTGACAAACCCATTAAGATCATTCATTACTGATTCTGGTAGTGATCTTCTATATTCAACAGCTAAATTAGCGGTAGTTTTGCTGGAACGTTTTGGCATTTTTTTACTCATATCAGGGTAGCTTTTACCATTAATAGGTGATGTTACACAGTTGATTGGTAATGTTTGATGAATACTTCCATCTATCATGTTGCTACAAAAAGCATTGCCGCCAGTCCAAAGAGTGCCGTCAGCAAACTCAGCAT
>JAPKEL010000096.1 GCA_028822065.1 Woeseiaceae bacterium
CTAGCATTTCAGATTGCTCACGAGTTCCAGAGTTAATTGTAACAACTGGAATTCCCTTTGCTATTGCATTAGTAATAGGTCCTTTTAAAACGTCATAATCAGCAATTGTTACAATAATGCCATCAGGGTTACTTGCTGCAGCCTGCTCGACAATACGTGCCATATCTGCTAGATCACCAGTAGTAGGGTTACGATAATCTACTGTAACACCCATTTGATCTCCAGCTATTCCAATAGCATTTTTAATTGTATTCCACCATGAATCAGAATCTGGTGCATGACTTATTAGAACAAACTTCTCTCCATCAGCAATTGCGGCTGTACTACCAAACATAGTTGTTCCAGAAAGAACAAGTACTGCAAGAGCTAGACGAGAAGCATATTTATTTATTTTAAACATGTTATATTTCTCCTATCATTACATTTTTTTGAAGTCAAAATTAACTTCAATATTGAAGCAGATGTTTTAACTTCAAGAAATTTAGTATACATAAAATCATGTATATGTTTTCTATTATTCTAAAAATAGAACATATGTTATAATTATTTCAAATACCTACACTGAACCAAAGTACATTAAAAGATAATCCAGTAAAGGAATTAACAATAATTAAAATCTATTTCTTGGTATATTAACCCCCTTAATTCAATAATTTATATTATGTCTATTAATCAATTACAGCACATCATTGGTGGCGAAAAAGTTTCAGGTAGTTCTGGTCGTATTTTTGATATATATAATCCAGCTAAGGGTAAGGTTATTAGGCAAATAGAAGGGGCGGGCTCAAAAGATACTGAAAATGCAATCCAAGCGGCCAGCAATGCACTTGAAGGCTGGAGCCAAATACCTCCATCAAAACGTGCTCAAATTATGTTTACTTATCGTGAACTTATTATCAAACATACCGATGAATTAGCTGAGCTTGTCTCTCAAGAGCATGGTAAGACCTTCGCTGATGCTATAGGCGAAGTGGGAAGAGGTCTAGAAATAGTTGAATACTGTACGGCAATTAATAATCATCTTAAATCTGATTTTAGTGCTAATGTATCAAGGGGAATTGATAGTCATAACTTACGCCAACCAATTGGTGTCTGTGCTGGTATTGTCCCTTTTAATTTTCCGGCGATGGTTCCTATGTGGATGTATCCAGTTGCAATATCATGTGGTAATACCTTCGTTTTAAAGCTCTCTGAAAAAGTTCCCTCTTGCGGACTAAGATTAACGGAACTCATGCACGAAGCAGGACTCCCTAATGGCGTATTAAATACAATTGTTGGTGACAAAGAGGCTGTAGATGAATTACTAACCAACCCACTAGTTCGTGCTGTTAGTTTTGTAGGCTCGACTAATGTCGGTGAATACATTTACCAAGAAGGTTCAAAAAATAACAAACGTGTTCAGGCTCTTTGTGGTGCAAAAAATCATATGATTGTTATGCCTGATGCTGATCTTGAACAAAGCAGTGATGCCATTATTGGTGCTGCCTATGGCTCAGCTGGTGAAAGATGTATGTCAATCTCAGTTGTTGTAGCTGTTGGTGATGAGACTGCAGATCAACTGATTGAATCTTTAATACCGAAAGTTATGTCTTTAAATATTGGCTCTTATGATGATCCAGAAGTTGAGATGGGGCCAGTTGTTTCTAAAGCAAGTCAAGAAAAAATTGTATCTTATATTGAGGCTGGCATTAATGAAGGAGCAGAACTGAAAGTAGATGGAAGATCAGAGACTAAAAAAGAAGGTTTTTTTGTTGGAGGATGTCTTTTTGATCATGTAACGTCAGATATGTCTATTTATACTGATGAAATTTTCGGCCCTGTTTTATCGGTTGTAAGAGTGTCAACTTATGATGAAGCTTTAGCGCTTGTAAATGATCATGAGTATGGCAATGGAACCGCTATTTTCACTCGCGATGGTGATACCGCGCGTCACTTCACCTCAAATGTTAAGGTTGGCATGGTTGGCGTCAACATTCCAATTCCAGTACCAGTTGCAATGCATAGTTTTGGCGGCTGGAAGCGTTCACTTTTTGGTGGCTCTTCAATTCATGGAATGGAAGGAGTACGCTTCTATACCCAACTTAAAACAATCACCTCAAGATGGCCATCTGGAATCAGAAAGGGTGCAAAATTTAATTTCGAAAGCAGTAAAGACGTTTAACGTCTCCATAATCTATAGCGCTAATAAATTTGCATTTCCCCCTGATGCGG
>JAPKEL010000013.1 GCA_028822065.1 Woeseiaceae bacterium
CTGCACAGCCTTGTTTGTTATTTTTCATCACGGTCACCGTTTTGTTTTGTGGGGAGTTATTTGTTTTTAAATTTGTGCATTCCATCTCGAGAAATGTTTTAAAAGAAAAACCCCTTAGACGACAAGAGGTTATCTATAGTTGGTGGAGGCGGCGGGAATCGAACCCGCGTCCGCAAGCCCTCCGCACCGAGGTCTACATGCTTATTCTGTTAATAATCTTATATCAAGCTACCTAACAGAAGAGGAAAACTTGATACCAGTCTAGTAAAGTTTTAGTAGATTAAATCCTAAACACATTCAATCTGCGATCCTGTAAAAGTGACTCCTGGGATCCGGACGTACAGGCACTAACCGGGCAGAAGACACTGAGCTGGTTCTTAAGCAGCTAGTGCGTAGTTGTCGTCGTTGGCAACTATAGGTTTTACAGATGGATTTACGAGGTATTCTGTTCCTCGGCATGCACTCAGAGTTTCGCGACCCACGTCGAAGCCATGTCGCCCCCTAAATGGTAATTTTAATACATACTACAAATAGTAGTTTAGCGGCGTTTATATAAAAAACAAAAAGAACGATTGATTTTTTTGAGATAATTCTACTAATTTGAAGAAAGTGGATTGTTTGTAGTAGCATATAAATATTAATCTAATATATTAATTTAATAATATAAACTATTGATTTTTATAAATTAATATTTTTTAATACTCTTGCTTTTTGTCTTGACCAATCTTTTTCTTTAATGCTGTGACGCTTATCATGCTGCTGCTTACCTTTCCCAAGACCAATCTCAAGTTTTACTTTTCCGCGCTTCCAGTAAAGTTTTAGAGGGATTAATGTATAGCCTTTACGATCCACAGAACCAACTAAACTATTTAGCTCAAATTTATTGAGTAGTAATTTTCTTGCTCTTCTTGGGTCCGGGGTATAGTGGGTTGAGACTGTGTTGAGAGGAGAGATATGAGTGCCTACTAACCAAGCCTCTCCATTTTTTATATTGACATAACCCTCAGTTAGCTGAGAGCGACCCTCTCTTAAGCTTTTTACCTCCCATCCTTCCAGTTGCATGCCTGCTTCAATAGTTTCCTGGATGTGATAATCATGCCGCGCTCTCTTGTTTTGACTTATTTGTGAGGTTTGCTTTGATGATTTTTGATTTTTGTTCATAGCGTTAATATATAGTATATGCTTAAAATTGAAAAAATGTGACTAATTGGTGTTGTATGGATTGCGTATTTGATCCAAACTTCAAGACTATTAAATTGATAAAAAGGAACAGCAATGCTTAGTAGTGACAATACTAATGAAGAGCGTCAGTCACTCCATGGAAATTGGTCATCACGCTTGGCTTTTATCATGGCAGTCACTGGATCCGCAGTCGGCCTAGGGAATATATGGAAATTTCCATATATGGCGGGACAAAATGGTGGCGGTGCTTTTGTATTGGTCTATTTGTTGTTCGTTTTTTTAATTGGCATGCCGGTCATGATGTCGGAAATACTGATAGGAAGAAGAGGGAGACGTAATCCGGTTGCTACTATGGCGCTCTTAGGAGAAGAAGAAGGTGGCTCTAAGCACTGGAAGTGGGTTGGTGCATTGGGCGTTATTACAGCCATGCTGATCTTGTCATATTACAGTGTCATTGCTGGATGGACGCTAACTTATATACCGAAAGCCTTATCTGGACAATTTGCAGGTGCTGACGCCGCTTCTATCGCTAATTTATTTGATAACTTTGTTAGTAACCCAATGGCAGTCATTGCAGCACATACTATATTTATGTTCCTAAATTTCTTTGTTATTGCAAGAGGTGTTAAGGGTCTTGAGACGGCAGTAAAATTTTTAATGCCCGCGTTGTTATTTTTGCTTTTTATTTTATTTTACTATTCCTTAACTTCCGGCTCATTTGCTGAGGGCGTATCTTTTATGTTTACGCCGAATTTTGCAGCGCTTGATTGGGATGGAGTGCTGACCGCAATGGGATTAGCATGCTTTACATTAAGTATTGGAATGGGAGCCATAATGGCTTATGGCGCTTACTTGCCTCAAGAAACATCTATAACTAGTGCTGCGGTGTCAGTAGTGGTCGCCGATACAGGAATCGCTGTATTATCAGGATTGGTTATTTTTCCTTTAGTTTTTGCCAATGGTCTAAATCCAGGTGAGGGTCCCGATCTTGTTTTTAAAACCTTACCATTGGTATTTGGTCAAATGCAGGCAGGCACTTTCTTAGCGACTATATTTTTTGTACTTTTAGCATTTGCCGCTCTTACATCTGCCTTAGGCCTCATGGAACCAGCTGTTGCTTGGATGGTTGAAAGTACAAAATACAGCAGAAAAGAATCTTCAGCTATTATCGCTGGATTGATCTGGCTCTTCGGCCTAGGAACAGCGTTGTCAGATAATGTGCTCTCAGAATTTAAGTTTTTTCAAGGAACAATTTACGAAAATGTAGATTTTATAACCAGCAATATCATGCTCCCTGTCAGCGCTGTTCTCATAACAGTTTTTGCAGCTTGGGTAATGAGTAAAAATTCAACTTCTGAAGAGTTAGATGGACACGGATTGGTTTATAAAATGTGGCAATTATTAGCAAGATACTTTGCTCCAATTGCAATTTTAATCATTTTTTTACAAGCCATAGGTTGGATTTAATCTATTATTGAGTTTATTTTCTGAGATACGTTGATGCGTCAAGTTAAAAGAAGTGCTTACATAAGCTACACTTCAGAGCAAATGTTTCTTTTGGTGGATGATGTTGATTCTTATGCTAATTTTCTCCCTTGGTGTAAGGGCACTCAGATTCATGAGCGTTCAGATAAAAATCTTTCTGCTACCATCGAATTAAGTAAAGGCGGTGTCAGCACGAAATTTACGACCTTAAATACAATGAATCAATTTAAGTCTATTGATTTATTCCTTCAAGATGGTCCTTTTGATTATTTTGAGGGAGGCTGGAGATTTGATGATCTGGGAAGTAATGGCAGTAAGATTCAGTTCGAGCTTAAATTTAAGTTTAGAAGTTCCATTTTAGATATGTCTTTAGGGCCATTTTTTGAGTCTATCTGTGATGATTTAGTGAATGCTTTTGTTTTGAGAGCTCAAGAAATTTATGACTAAAGTACAAAATTACAAAGCCGAAGTGGTATTTGCCTTAAAAGGCGAGCAAATAATCTTACCCTTAGAGGTACCCATTGGTTCTCGCATTGAAGATGTTATAAATAAATCAGGTATAAAAGATATATATCCTTCTGAACCTCTAAACTCTTGCGCGGTTGGTATTTGGGGGAAAGTGAGGGAGCGCAATACAGTTATAGAGGATGGGGATCGTATCGAGCTATACCGGCTCCTTCATAGCGATCCTAAAGACAGAAGAAGAAGTTTGGCTTTATTAGGTAAATCAATGAGTCAGAAGAGAGCGCTTATAGACTTGGATTGAGCTTTAGGTCTCTGTCAATGTTTGAAACTTTATTATTTACAAAAAGGATAGATACCCATTTCTTTATAAATGCCTTATCTCGTCCAATTGTTAAATAATAAACATAATCCCAGCGATTCTCATGAAAAGGGTCATCTATCATTGGCGTGCCCAACAAAAAGCGGACTTGATTTCTAGTCATGCCTACTTCAACTTGATCAAGGTATTTATCTTCAATAAAATTACCTTGCGCCACATTAGCCTGATAGACGCAAGCAGAAGTGAATGTGAATAATATGATTAACAGGCAGTATTTTAATTTTTTCATGATCGAGAGATTAACCGATAAGGTGATTTGAGACTAGTGAATCCTTATTTTTTTTTGATATTTGGATGATATAACTTTTTGGTTCATAATAAATGTTAGTATGCACTTAATTATCTTAGAGTGTTTTTGAAAATGCGGGAGATTGGTTAAAAATGGAACAACGTCAAGAATTAAAAAAAGCTGGGTTAAAAGTTACTTTACCTCGTTTGAAGATTCTAGAAATATTGGTGAAAACCCAAAATTCAGATATGCATTTGAGTGCAGAGGATATTTATAAAGAGACCTTAGACGCTGGTGAAGATATTGGTCTTGCTACGGTTTATCGAGTATTGACTCAATTTGAATCCGCTGGGTTGGTTGTGCGTCATAATTTTGAAGGGGGTCATTCAGTTTTTGAAATTAATGAAGGGACCCATCATGATCATATGGTTTGCGTTGAAACTGGAAATGTAATTGAATTCACAAATGATGAAATTGAGCGCTTGCAGAAAGAAATTGCCGCAAAGCATAATTATGAGCTAATAGATCATAGCTTAGTGCTTTATGTTAAACCCATCAAATAAGAATATAACTTCAGTTAGAGTCATATAGTTATCTGAATTTTAATTATTTTCCAGCTAAAAGCATTTCGGCAGCATGATCTCGAGTGCGCTCAGTGACTTCGATACCGCCAAGCATTCTTGCTATTTCTCCGATACGTGAATCTTTATTTAGTTGAGTGACATGGACTTTGGTGGATTTACCGTCACTCAATTTATTGATTCGAAAATGAGAGTTGGCTTGACTAGCGACTTGAGGAAGGTGAGTTACACAAAGGACTTGTCTATTTACACCCAATTCACTAAGTCGTCTACCAACCATTTCAGCTACTGCACCGCCAACTCCGCTATCCACTTCATCAAAAACCATTGTCGGAATATAATTTCCTTCACTGGCTATAACTTGTATCGCTAAACTCATTCTTGATAATTCACCGCCTGATGCAATTTTTGCGATTGATTGGGGTGCTTGGCCGGGGTTTGCACTAAGTAAGAAAATTACATCATCCATTCCATGAGATGAGATTGCGTTATTCGAAGTGATATTGATATTAAATTGTCCATCAGGCATACCTAGACTTGACATCGCTTTTGTTACGGCTTTTGATAATTTATTTGAACTGATTATTCTTAAGCGACTCAATTCTTTGGCGAGTTTCGTGTAATGATTTTTAGCTTCATCTATATCTCGATTGAGATTTTTTTGATTTGCTTCAATATTTTTCAGTTCATTAAGTTCATTTTTAATTTTCTCATACACGGTATGAAGCTCACTTGGTTCAACTCGATGTTTTCGAGCAATCGTTTTAATGGTATTGATTCGCTCATCAAGTCGTCGATTTTTTTCAGGGTCAAATTCAATTGAAGAGCAATATCGCCTGAGATAATCAGCCGCTTCAGATGATTGAATAGAAGCTTCTTCAAGTAGGTTTTTTGCATCTTTTAATGCATGATCGAACTCTATTAGCGACTCTAAAGATTTTACCGAATTGTTAATTAAACTTTCCGCATTTGTAATTTCCGAATCTTGAAGATTGTTCAGCACCTGGTTGATACCATTGTTGAGTTTTTCAATGTTATGTATTTTGGTGAACTCTAAAGAAATTGAATTGTATTCATTTTCTTGGAGCTCCAGCGTATTTAATTCCTCATATTGAAAATTCAGAAGGTCGATGCGTGCATCACGATCTTTGTTTAATGCGTCATTGGTTAGTAATTTTTTTGCCAGTAAGCTCCATTTGTTAAAGGCATTCTTTACATCATCTTTTATGTGTATAAGGTCACCAAAATGATCAATTAGCTCTCGTTGGACATCAGTTTTTCCTAATGATTGATGAAAGTGTTGACCATGAATATCTACAAGTAACTCACCAAGAGCCTTAAGGGTTTGAAGGTTAACTTGATTGCCATTAATGAAGGCTCGTGATCGTCCATCTGGATTTACAATTCGCCTTAAAACACAATCATGATCATCATCCAGAGATTGCTTGGATAGCCAGGTCTTAGCTTTTGCGTGTTCGTCAATAACAAATTCAGCCGTAAATTCAGCTCTCTTATTATTATCTCTGATTAGGTTGGCACCTCCACGTTCTCCCAGCACTAAACTTAAGGCGTCAACTAGGATTGATTTGCCTGCTCCAGTCTCTCCGGTAAGAACAATCATACCTTCACTAAAAACGATATCTATTTCATCGATAATCGCAAAATTTTTAGCTTGAAGAGAGCGAAGCATTATTGTGTTTTCTTGTTGGTTCGTATTCGATTATCTTGACCCCAATGGAGTTTTGACCGCAGTACCTCATAGTAATCGTAACTAGGGGGGTGGATAAGCAGTGTTTTCTTTGCAGCTTTAGCGATGGTAATAGTATCTTTTGGTGTAATTTCACATATTTTCCTACCATCAATAGTGATTTCTGCTTTGCTGTTTATTTTTTGATTTAGTTGAATTTCAATAGCCTTGTCAGCTGGAAGTACTAAAGGTCGGTCGCTTAGAGTGTGAGGGCATATGGGAACCATGACATAAGAATCTAAAGTTGGCTCAATAATAGGGCCGCCGCAGCTCAATGAGTACGCAGTAGATCCAGTAGGTGTGGCGATTATAAGACCATCCCCAGAATGGCTATTTATAAATTGATTGGCAATTGAAGTATTAAAATCGAGCATTCTTCCAGTACCGCTTCTCTGGATAACAACATCATTTAATGCCAGATTCAGGAATTTTTTACCATCAGGTCTTATCGTGGTTGCTTCAAGCATCATTCTGGGCTCGGTAGTGTAATTACCGTTAATTACCTCGGTAATATCTGTCAGCATTTCATTTGGAAGGATATCTGCAAGAAAACCAAGTTTACCTCTATTAATTCCAAGTAATGGAGTATCTTGACTTTGAGCAAGATTAGCTGCGTGAAGAATAGTACCGTCACCACCAACAGCAATAATTAAGTCAACAGCTGCCGCAATGCTATCTTCGCTAACCTTATTTTCAGTTGATAGCGGATTATTTTTAGTGAAAAAGACGCATCGATTTTCTTTCTCCAAGCACTCTTTCAAGAGCGCAATGGTTTCCATTGTATCTGTGTCATGGTTTCGGCTGACAATACCAATTCTTTTGAAAATCATCGTATTAAGGTTAGATATACTAATTATTAATTACATTAAATTTAGCAGAGTGAAGGAATAATTAAAAATACTTAGTATTTTTAAAAAACTTGACCATCAGTCTTACCATTGTTAGCTTCTTCAGCTAGATTAACATATTAAGATTCAAGGCTATATGCGAATAGGTAATTTATTTTGAGTAAATTAAGAGTGGAGCCTTCCAATCGAGCGCAATATTTATTGAAGGTGCTCATCCAAAAGTACATAAACGAAGGCAACCCTGTTGGCTCGAGAAACTTATTAGAAGATTCAGGGTTAAACCTAAGTCCTGCAACTGTCCGTCATGTGATGTCTGATTTAGAGGATTTGGGTTTAATAAAAGCTCCACATACTTCTTCTGGAAGGATACCAACCGCAAGAGGGTATCGAATGTTTGTTGATACATTAGTGCGGTATCAAAGTCCAGATACCGCTTATATTGATAAGATTCAGTCAGAAATTAAAGAAGAAAACTACGATACGGGAAAATTAATTGAAAAAGTATCGAGCACCCTATCTAAAATTACCAGTTTAGCCGGTATTGTTACTGTGCCAAAAGGAAAAAATATCACGCTCAGGCAGATAGAGTTCCTGTCTCTTTCGGATCATAAGGTGCTAGCTATTTTGGTATTAAATAACCGAGAAGTGCAAAATCGAATCCTTCACACTAAGGTCAAACATTCAGCCTCTGAATTACAAAGAGCGGCTAATTTCGTCAATGAGAACTACGCCAACGAATCATTAAATTCGATAAGAAAGAATTTATTGCGCGATATGGAAAAAACCAGAGAATCAATGAATCAGGCAATGCAGGATATTATTACTACCGCGCAACTCGCAATAGAGGACGCTGAGAATTCAAGTGAGGAGTTCATCTTGGCGGGCGAAAGGAATTTAATGAATTTTGCTGAGCTTTCTGATGTTAATGTTTTGAAGCAGTTATTCGACGCATTTGCAAAAAAACGGATGATGATAGATTTACTTGATAGAAGTATCAGTGCGAGTGGTGTGCAGATATTCATAGGCTCTGAGTCTGGGTATAGCTTACTTGACGACTGCAGTGTAGTGACTGCGCCTTATAAATTGAGCGATAATCAGGTGGGTGTATTGGGCGTAATTGGTCCAAAGCGAATGGCATATGACCGAGTTGTGCCAATAGTTGATCTTACGGCAAAATTATTAGGTAAGGCAATCGATAGTAAATAGTTTAACGGTCTTGATATTTTATTTCTGACCCCCAAATAGTGTGAACTAAAGCAATTACATTAATTTTAATTGCTGGGCATTTATCTTTGTAAAAAATGGAGAGCAAATTAAATGAAAGATAAGGCAAGTAAAAAATCACCTACGAAAGATGAAGTATCAACTGAAAATAAAGAAAAGAATATAGAGGGTGTAAACACCGATAATCAAGACGATGATTATGTTGAGCTATCGGAAGAAAATATGGAGCTCTCTGTTGAAGAGAGATTGGTATTGATTGAGCAGAAGGCAGAGGCTAATTGGGATAAATACTTAAGAGCTGTAGCTGAATTAGAGAACGTTCGTAAAAGAGCCTCAAGAGATATTGAAAACGCTCGAAAATACGCGCTTGAGAATTTTTCCCGTGAATTACTATCAGTTAGCGATAGTCTTGAATTGGCCGCTGATTCGGAAGATTTAGATATAGAGTCATTAAGATCCGGTAATAAGGCTACCTTACAGCTAATGATTTCTACCATGGAGCAATTTGGTTTTGAGGTGATTGATCCTCATGGCGAGCCGTTTGATGCAGAGTGTCATGAAGCTATTTCGATGCAGCCTTCCGATCAAGTTGAGCCAGGTTCTGTATTAACTGTTTTTCAAAAAGGCTATATGCTGAATAAACGTCTATTAAGACCGGCGAGAGTTATTGTTGCTTCCGATCCGAAAAAATAATATTTGATTATAACTGTCGATATTTATTATTAAAAAAATAAATTGCTTGAAAGCTGAAGATTAGACCCCATCTATCAGCCTATCTGAAGAAAGAATTATTTAAACTTATTAAAGTTGGAGTTACAAGATTATGGGTAAAATTATCGGAATCGATCTAGGGACAACAAATTCGTGTGTCGCCGTGATGGAAGGCGATACGCCAAAAGTTATTGAAAATAGTGAAGGCGATAGAACAACACCGTCTATCGTAGCCTTCGTTAAAGATGATGAAGTGGTTGTAGGGCAATCCGCAAAACGACAAGCAGTAACTAACCCAGCAAATACTTTATTTGCTGTAAAGCGTCTAATAGGTAGACGCTTTGATGATGAAGTAGTGCAACGAGACATAGATATGGTTTCTTATAATATCGTTAAAGCCGAGAATGGAGATGCCTGGGTTGAGGGACTGGGAAAAGCAATGGCACCTCCAGAGATTTCAGCAAGAGTCCTAATGAAAATGAAAAAAACTGCTGAAGATTATCTTGG
Organism: Woeseiaceae bacterium; assembly: GCA_028822065.1. Classification (GTDB taxonomy): domain Bacteria; phylum Pseudomonadota; class Gammaproteobacteria; order Steroidobacterales; family Woeseiaceae; genus SP4260. The sequence goes on from JAPKEL010000013.1 coordinate 9,359, forward strand.
TGAAGAGGTTACAGATGCGGTTGTTACTGTTCCTGCCTATTTTAATGACTCCCAAAGGCAGGCAACAAAAGATGCAGGGAAAATTGCAGGTCTTGATGTAAAACGCATCATTAATGAACCTACCGCAGCAGCTTTAGCATATGGCATGGATAAAAAACGAGGCGATAAGAAAATTGTTGTCTATGATTTGGGTGGCGGAACTTTCGATGTATCGGTAATTGAAATTGCAGAAGTTGATGGTGAGCATCAGTTTGAAGTACTCGCTACAAATGGTGATACATTTCTTGGCGGCGAAGACTTTGACTTAAAAATTATAAGTTATTTAGCGAAGGAATTTGAACGTGATAGCGGGGTAGATATTACTGGAGATCCGCTGGCTATGCAGCGCTTAAGAGAAGCAGGTGAAAAAGCAAAAATTGAGCTCTCAAGTAGTCAACAAACTGAGATAAATTTACCTTATATAACGGCTGACGCGAGCGGTCCAAAACATCTTAATATTAAGTTAACTAGAGCAAAACTTGAGTCATTGGTTGAGGATTTGATTTCTAGAACAATAGCGCCTTGCAAAATTGCGCTTAAAGATGCTGATCTAAAGGTCAATGAGATTCATGATGTGATTTTAGTTGGCGGGCAAACAAGAATGCCAAAAGTTCAAGAAGAAGTACAAAACTTTTTTGGGAAGGAACCAAAAAGAGACGTTAACCCAGATGAGGCTGTAGCACTAGGTGCGGCTATTCAGGGCGGGGTTCTAGCGGGAGATGTTACAGATGTTCTTCTTTTGGACGTAACCCCATTGTCTCTTGGTATAGAGACGCTAGGCGGTGTGATGACCAAAGTGATAGAAAAAAATACTACAATCCCAGCGAATGCAGAGCAGGTTTTTTCAACAGCCGATGATAATCAAACAGCGGTAACTATTCATGTGCTTCAAGGGGAAAGAGAGCGGGGTCAGGATAACAAGTCTCTAGGGCGATTTGATTTAACTGATATTCCTCCAGCACCTCGAGGTATGCCACAAATTGAGGTGGCGTTTGATATCGATGCAAATGGCATATTGAATGTTTCAGCTAAGGACAAAGCCACTGGAAAAAGTCAAAATATAATCATCAAAGCCTCTAGCGGGCTTGATGAAGGTGAAATCGAAAGAATGGTTTCTGATGCAGCCAGCCATGCCGAAGAGGATAAAAAATTTCGCGAATTAATTGATGTACGTAATCAAGCGGACAGTCTTATCCATGGATCAGAGAAAACCTTAAGTGATCTTGGTGAGAAAGTTTCTAGTGATGAAAGGCTTAAGATCGAAAATGCTATTGCCGATGTAAAAACTATGCTTGCAAGTGATGATAAAGATTCTATAGAAGCCAAAACAAAAATTCTTGCAGAAGCCTCAGCTGAGATAGCTCAAAAGCTATATGCTGAACAAGCAGCGAATTCTGGGGATGCAGAGGGAACCGCTGATAATGAGAAAGACGATATTGTCGATGCAGAATTCGAAGAAGTAAAGGAAGAAAAAGAAGCAGAAGAAGAAAAACCGGATAAATAAGTACGCTTATTTTTTGCACAAAATAGAATCATAAGGCTATTAAAACTGCCTTATGATTTTTTTGGATATTTAATTAACAATTAACAGTAATTAATGATATGGCTAAACGCGATTATTACGATGTACTGAGCGTTACAAAGAATGCATCTAAAGAAGATATAAAAAAATCTTATCGCCGTTTGGCTATGAAATTTCACCCTGATAGAAATAAAAATGACGCAGGTGCTGAAAAAAAATTCAAAGAAGCAAAAGAAGCGTACGAGACTCTTAATGACAGTTCGAAGCGAGAGACCTACGATCGTTTTGGCCATGATGGCCTTAATCGAAATAGCGGCCCATCAGGTGCAGAAGGTTTTGGTGATATCTTCGGCGATGTTTTTGGTGATATATTTGGCGGAGGGAGAGCTGGCGGCGGTCGCAGTCAAGTATTCCGTGGTGCAGATCTAGGCTATGAGTTAAAATTGAATCTTGAGGAAGCGATTTCAGGCGATTCGATTACGATTGATATCCCTACCCAGATAAGCTGTGATAGTTGCTCAGGAAGTGGCGCTAGAAAGGGGTCGCAGCCATCCAAATGCTCTACTTGTGACGGTGTTGGTCAGGTTAGAATGCAGCAGGGCTTTTTTTCCATCCAACAGACTTGCCCAAAATGCCAGGGAAATGGAACCGTTATTACCGATCCTTGTTCGGTTTGTTATGGGAAAGGGCGAAAAGCCAAAACAAAAACATTGTCTGTAAAAGTTCCACCAGGAGTTGATACAGGAGATCGGATTCGACTGTCAGGGGAAGGCGAAGCAGGCAAGAATGGAGGACCAGCAGGTGACCTTTATGTCGAGATTAAAGTTAACCCCCATAAGATTTTTGAACGAGATGGGCCTAATATAGCATGCGAGGTTCCAATTTCTATCTTAACAGCTTCACTGGGTGGTGAGGTGACGTTACCTACCCTCAATGGGAGTGTCTCCTTGAAAGTGCCCACAGGAACTCAATCGGGAAAAGTTTTTAGATTACGCGGAAAAGGAGTTTCAACGGCACGCGAAAAGCGAGTGGGTGATCTATATGCGACTATTTCATTAGAAACCCCTGTCAATTTAACTAAGAAACAAGAGAAGCTGCTAAAAGAGCTCTACCTGTCAATTGGAGAAGGAGGGGATAAGCACAGCCCTCGAGCAGGCGGCTGGTTGACTTCTGTAAAAAACTTTTTTGATCGTATTGCTTCATAGGTTAATTAATTAGACCTAAATTCTAAAAAAATAATAAATTTTTAATCAATTCTCTGGCGAACCTTAATCACCTTAAGTAAACTTTACTTATATCTGACTGAGTTGATTTTTTTTGGAAAGATGTAGGTTTTTCTTTTTGTTCCATGAATAAGGATAATTTTGATGGTTATTAACTTAATCAGCAGGAGTTTTTTTTGAGCGCGCCAGCAATTTTAGTGCTAGAAGACGGCTCAATATTCCATGGAACTTCTATTGGTATCGAAGGCTCAACAACTGGTGAAGTAGTCTTTAATACCTCAATGACCGGGTACCAAGAGATATTAAGTGACCCTTCCTATTGCAAGCAAATCGTTACGTTAACTTATCCTAATATTGGCAATACTGGAGCTAATAGCGAAGACATGGAATCTGAAATAATTCAGGCATCTGGCCTGATTATTCGTAATGCATCAATGCAAGCGAGTAATTGGCGCTCAGAGGAAAGCTTCGAAGAATTTTTGCATGCTAATAAATTAGTTGCTATTGCTGATATTGACACACGGAAATTAACTAAAATATTACGTGAAATTGGCGCGCAGTCTGGATGCATAATGGGCGGTAATATTAACCCAGAGCTTGCATTAAAAGAGGCGAGGAATTTCTCTGGAATAGCTGGCACGGATTTAGCTAAAGTAGTAAGTACTAAAAATGCATACGAATGGAGCGAAGGGTCTTGCTTTTCTAATCGTCTCAATCCCTTTTTTAACGAGAAAAAAAGACTCAATGTGGTTGCCTTAGATTATGGGATTAAGCGAAATATACTCAGGTTATTGGTTGACTTAGGTTGTAAGGTAACGGTATTACCCGCAGAAAGCTCGGCTCAAGAAATACTTTCTTATGCCCCAGATGGGATATTTTTATCTAATGGCCCAGGTGACCCCGGCGCTTGTTCCTATGCGATTGCTGCAATTAAAGATCTTTTAAAGACATCGACCCCAATATTTGGAATATGTTTAGGTTATCAATTATTGGCGCTAGCTTCTGGCGCGCAGACCATGAAGATGAAGTTTGGTCACCATGGTGCAAATCATCCGGTCGTAGATACTCATTCAGGTCAAGTCGCAATTACTAGTCAAAATCATGGCTTCGCGGTTGATGAAAACACATTACCGCAAGAGTTAACTATTACGCATCGATCTTTATTTGATAACACCCTGCAAGGAATTAGCGTTAACGGAAAAGATGCTTACGGTTTTCAAGGTCATCCAGAGGCAAGTCCGGGACCACATGACCTTATGTTGATATTTAATAAATTTATAAAATTGATGAATAATAATATTAATAACAAATAGTTATTATATAAAATTAATGTAAAATATATGCCAAAAAGAAATGATATAAAAAGTGTTCTAATTATTGGTGCTGGCCCGATTGTAATTGGACAAGCATGTGAATTTGATTATTCTGGAACTCAAGCATGCAAGGCGTTAACCGAAGAAGGGTATAGGGTTATCCTAGTTAACTCTAATCCCGCCACCATAATGACTGACCCTGAAATGGCTGATGCGATTTACATTGAACCCGTTCATTGGAAAGCTCTTGAAAAAGTTATTCAAAAAGAAAGGCCAGATGCTTTACTACCCACAATGGGTGGTCAAACCGCATTAAATTGTGCTTTAGATTTGGTTAGAAAGGGCGTGCTAGAAAAATATAATGTTGAGTTAATTGCAGCTTCGCAGAAAGCAATTGATATGGCTGAGGATCGCGAACAATTTCGCAAAGCTATGTCAGAAATAAATCTAGAAAGCCCTAGAGCTGAGATAGCCCACACTCTCGGTGAAGCCATGGATAAGCAAAAAATTGTGGGTTATCCAACAATTATTAGACCTTCCTTTACTATGGGCGGTAGTGGCGGTGGAATCGCTTATAATAAAGAGGAATTTGAGCAGATAGTTAGCCATGGTTTAGAAATGTCACCAACATCAGAGATTCTGCTTGAAGAATCAGTAATTGGTTGGAAAGAATTTGAGATGGAGGTTGTTAGAGACAAGAATGATAATTGTATTATTATTTGTTCTATAGAGAATTTTGACCCAATGGGAGTTCATACAGGGGATTCAATAACTGTTGCACCGGCACAAACTCTTACGGATAAAGAATATCAACGTATGCGTAATGCTTCTTTTGATGTGTTAAGAAAAATTGGCGTGGATACGGGTGGTTCAAATGTACAATTTGCACTTAATCCAGATGATGGTCGTATGTTGATTATTGAAATGAATCCAAGAGTTTCTCGCTCCTCGGCGCTTGCTTCAAAGGCTACAGGATTTCCAATTGCTAAAATTGCCGCAAAATTAGCAATTGGTTATACATTAGATGAGTTACGAAATGAGATTACAGGAGGTGAAACCCCGGCATCTTTTGAACCTTCAATTGATTATGTTGTTACTAAGATCCCAAGATTTACCTTTGAGAAATTTCCTGGTGCAAACGACCGCTTAACTACGCAAATGAAGTCTGTTGGCGAGGTAATGGCTTTTGGTCGTAATTTCCAGGAGTCATTACAAAAAGCACTGAGAGGATTAGAGATAGGTGCAAATGGCCTTGATGAACAGGTTAATGACTTAAATACTGAGCTTGATGAGTACGAAGTTAGGGAAGAATTAAAATTTCCTGGTGCTGAACGGTTATGGTACCTAGCTAATGCAATAAGGTCTGGCTTTGAAATTGATGAGATTTACTCTATAACAGGTATTGATCGATGGTTTCTTGTACAAATCGCAGATCTGATTAATGAAGAGAAGGCGCTCAATCAAGTTGATTACAAGCATTTAGATAAAAATGATTTATTTAGATTAAAAAGGAAAGGATTTTCAGACGCAAGATTGGCATCTCTTTTGAATATCGAAGAATCTTTGATGAGATCGTATCGAATTAGTCATGATATTCGGCCTGTATATAAGAGGGTGGATACATGCGCCGCTGAATTTGAAACGAATACAGCATACTTGTATTCATCATATGAAGAAGAGTGCGAAGCTAAGCCAAGTGATAATAAAAAAATTATGATACTGGGAGGTGGGCCTAATCGCATAGGCCAAGGTATTGAATTTGATTATTGTTGCGTTCATGCATCTATGGCTCTCAAAGAGGCCGGTTATGAAACTATTATGGTCAATTGCAATCCTGAAACAGTTTCAACTGATTTTGATATCTCTGATCGCTTGTATTTTGAATCTTTAACATTTGAAGATGTAATGGAAATTATTGATCTTGAAAAGCCGCAAGGGGTAATAGTTCAGTACGGAGGTCAAACACCATTAAAACTTGCTCGCTCTTTAGAATTAGCTGGTGCTCCAATTATTGGTACAACTCCAGATTCAATAGACTTGGCTGAAGATAGGGAGCGATTTCAACAATTAATTGAAGATCTTAAGCTTGTACAGCCACCTAATAGGACTGCTTCTGATAGAGATGAGGCTGTGAAGATGGGTTCTGATGTTGGGTTTCCATTGGTTGTGCGCCCATCCTATGTATTAGGTGGTAGAGCAATGGAGATTGTTCATAACGAAAAAGATCTTGGTGAATACATGGCTAAAGCGGTTAGCGTTTCAAACGATAGTCCAGTTCTCTTAGATAGATTTCTTGATTTAGCAATAGAGGTAGATGTTGATATTATCTGTGATGGTAAAAATATTTTTATTGGCGGTATTATGGAGCATATTGAGCAGGCTGGAGTTCATTCGGGTGATTCAGGCTGCTCGCTTCCCCCATTTAGTCTTTCTGAGGAGATTCAAGAGCATCTTATTGATCAAGTTAAGAAACTTGCTTATGGCTTGAATGTAATCGGCCTGATGAACACGCAGTTTGCTATTCAAAATAATAATATTTATATATTAGAAGTCAACCCAAGGGCCTCTAGAACAATTCCCTTTGTCTCAAAAGCAACCGGTGTCCCTTTAGCTAAAATCGCCGCTCGAGTTATGGTTGGTGAGGATTTGGAAGAAATGGGATACACCAAACAAATAATTCCGCCATATTACTCTGTCAAAGAAGCAGTCTTTCCATTTATAAAATTTCCGGGCGCTGATCCCATTCTTGGTCCTGAAATGAAATCAACCGGTGAGGTTATGGGTATTGGAAAGACTTTTGGCGAAGCCTATGCAAAAGCTCAATTGGCGGAAAATGTAATTTTACCTCTTAAAGGCACAGCTCTAATGAGTGTAAGAAACCGAGATAAAGCTGACGCTATAAGATTAGCTAAGATTCTAATATCTAGAGGTTTTGACTTGGTAGCGACACATGGCACTGCAATGGAGTTGACTGATGCTGGAATTGATTGTAAAAGAGTGAATAAAGTTAGAGAAGGCCGGCCTCATATTGTTGATATGATAAAAAATGCAGAAATTGATTTAATTGTTAATACAACTGAAGGGAAAAGAGCGATTTATGAATCATCTTCAATCAGAGCTGAGGCGGTAAAGAAGAATGTTACCTATTATACGACGCTGGGAGCAGCTATTGCTACTTGTGAAGCTCTTGAGCATATTAATGACAGTGAAGTTAATCGTTTGCAGGATTTGCATAAGGAATTAAACCAATGAGTAAAGTACCAATGACTGTTCATGGGGCTCAGTTACTTCGTGATGAATTAAAGACACTTAAATCTGTTGAACGTCCAAGTGTTATTACCGCTATTTCGGAGGCTCGAGCTCACGGTGATTTAAAAGAAAATGCTGAATACCATGCCGCAAAAGAACAGCAAGGTTTTATTGAGGGCAGGATAAAAGAAATTGAAGGGAAGCTTGCCAATGCTCAAGAAGTTGATATTACGGCAATAAATGCTCAAGGAAAGGTAGTATTTGGCTCCACGGTGGCTGTAATTGATTTGCAGAACGACCAGGAGATTACCTATAGAATTGTGGGCGAGGATGAGTCTGATATTAAACTTGGCATGATATCCTATACTTCACCTATTGCGAGAGCACTTATAGGAAAGTCGGAAGGTGATGAGATTATTTTTCAAGCTCCTGGGGGTGAAAAAGAATATGAGATTCTTCAGGTAACCTATACTTAGAATCCCCAATCTAATTGCCTTATAAATTACTTAGGTAGTTTGATTTTTTGATTTTCTTTGTTTAGCCGATAAACTAAAGCGATATTACCGATTTTACCAACAAGCTGCGCGGACGTTTGTTCGCACAATTGATCGAAAATTATATTTTTAGACTCTCTATCGTGGTTTCTAATCCTAATTTTTATTAATTCATGATGGGTAATAGTGCTTTCATATTCATCTATGAGAGGTTGGGATAAGCCTTGGTTGCTTATAGTGATGATTGGTTTGAGAAGATGCCCCTTATCACGTAAGTATTTTTTTTGCGTTTCGTTTAATTTCATTGGATACAAATTGTAACAGCATTTTGATGATATTATTTTTAATTTGTTTAAGGTGCTAGAGATATTCTATGGGTAAATCTAATCATGAATGGCGAGATCGTCAGAATCGAGATCCTTATATTAAAAGAGCTTTAAAAGAAGGCTGGAGATCTCGGGCCGCATTTAAACTTGAGGAGATAAACAATAAAGAAAAAATATTATATCCTGGGATGACATGTGTAGACCTAGGTTCTGCTCCAGGAAGCTGGAGTCAGTATGTAAGTGTAAAACTAAAAGAAAAGGTTGAAATTATTGCTCTTGATATCTTACCAATGGATTATTTACCTGCAGTTGAGTTTATTCAAGGAGATTTTTTAGATGATGAGGTTTTCAGCAGCATTATAAATTTATTGAAAAATAGAAAAATAGACCTTGTAATGAGCGATATGGCACCCAATATAAGTGGTATAAAGATCAGCGATCAAGCGAGATCGATATACTTGGTTGAACTTGCACTGGATGTCGCGAAAAAAATTCTCAAAAAAAGAGGGAATTTTATTTGTAAATTATTTCAGGGTCAGGGGTCGGATATATTTATAAAGGATGTCAGACAAGATTTCGTAAAAGTGAAGGTATTTAAGCCAAAATCTTCACGCCCAGACAGTCGCGAGGTATACTTGATCGCGAAGAGCTATCTTGGTTAGATTATTGTAATATATTTGATATTACTAATTGAGATGAACATTAGATTTTATTGGAGAACAGTGCGTTGTGAATGATTTAACTAAAAACATATTGGTGTTCGTGGTTGTAGTCGTAGTCTTAATGTCCGTATTTCAGAATCTAAATGGAATAAGCGGAGGCGGTGTTGAGCGGCAAGATTATTCAGATTTTTTAAATCAAATTCGTTCTGGACAAGTCCAGCGTGTCGAATTTCAAGGTGAGAAAATCACTTACGGTGATAGAGACCCTCTTTCTTATTATACGATTAGCCCTGAAACTGATAACAATGCATTGATTGGTTTGATGGAAGACAATAATGTTCGTTTCACGGGTGAAGAGCCTGAAAGCCAAAGTTTACTTGGTCAGTTGCTGATTAGTTCTTTTCCCATTCTGTTATTAATAGGGGTTTGGATATATTTCATGAGGCAAATGCAGGGCGGCGGCCGTGGCGGCGCTATGTCTTTTGGAAAAAGCAAAGCTAAATTAATTAGTGAAGATAATATAAATATTACATTTGCTGATGTAGCTGGGATTGAGGAAGCAAAGCAAGAATTATCTGAGATCGTTGATTTTCTTCGTGACCCAAGTAAGTTTCAACGTCTAGGAGGTAAGATTCCAAGAGGCGTGTTGACGGTTGGTCCTCCGGGAACAGGAAAAACATTACTAGCAAAAGCTATAGCAGGTGAGGCAAAAGTTCCTTTCTTTACTATCTCAGGGTCTGATTTTGTTGAAATGTTTGTTGGTGTTGGAGCATCTCGTGTGCGTGATATGTTTGAACAAGCTAAAAAACAAGCGCCTTGTATTATATTTATTGACGAGCTTGATGCTGTTGGTCGTCATCGTGGAGCTGGTCTTGGTGGCGGTCATGATGAGAGGGAGCAAACTCTTAATCAAATGTTGGTTGAGATGGATGGCTTCGAGAGTAATGATGGCGTCATCGTGATTGCAGCTACAAACAGACCTGATGTATTAGATCCCGCATTACTAAGGCCGGGAAGATTTGATCGGCAAGTGGTCGTCCCGTTGCCTGACATTCTTGGTCGAGAGGCAATTTTAAAAGTTCATATGCGTAAGGTGCCTTTGGCCGATGATGTAGAACCATCTATTATAGCGAGAGGGACGCCTGGATTTTCTGGTGCTGATCTAGCAAATTTGATCAATGAAGCGGCTTTATTTGCCGCCAGAGAAAGTAAACGTGTTGTGTCAATGGATGAATTTGAAAAAGCAAAAGATAAGATAATGATGGGTGCTGAGCGTCGTTCAATGGTGATGAGTGAAAAAGAAAAACTCAATACAGCCTATCATGAGGCTGGTCACGCAATTGTGGGCTATATTGTCCCTGATCATGACCCGGTTCATAAAGTAACTATCATCCCAAGAGGAATGGCGCTTGGGGTTACAATGTATCTTCCAGAAGAAGATAAATACAGCATCTCAAAAGAAAAATTGGAAAGTAATATATCTTCTCTTTATGGAGGTAGGCTTGCTGAAGAGATGACTCTAGGTCCTAATGGAGTTACAACTGGAGCATCTAATGATATTGAGAGAGCGACAGAAATTGCTAGGAATATGGTTACAAAATGGGGCCTGTCAGATAAATTAGGGCCACTAACCTATAGCGAGGATGAAGGTGAAGTTTTTCTAGGTAGATCTGTAACGCAGCAAAAGCATGTATCCCCGGAAACAGCTAAATTGATTGATATCGAAGTTAGAACAATTATTGATAGGAATTATCAGCGTGCGAAAGATATTCTTAAGAAACATAAAAAAGAATTGGACGCAATGGCAGATGCTTTAATGAAATATGAAACAATAGATCGACCTCAGATTATAGATATTATGGAAGGACGCGTGCCCAATCCGCCTGAAGGCTGGGAGGATAAGAATCAGAAAAAAGCACCTACTACCAAAAGTAGGAAAACAAAGAAAAAGACATCACCGCCCATAATAGGTGGCCCCGCTAGTGAGCATTAAACTTTAGTACAAAAAAATGTTCCTTAATCTAGGTCAGCGTAAAATTGACTTATCTGTCCCCAGGGTCATGGGGGTGATAAATATGACTCCCGATTCATTTTCTGATGGTAGTAAATATCAGACTTTGGATGATGCATTATCAGTGGCCGTTAATATGGAAAGAGATGGTGCGGCAATAATTGATATTGGAGGTGAATCCACCAGACCTGGCGCTAAAGAGGTTCCAACCCAAGCACAGCTCGACCGCGTGATTCCTTTAATCGAGGCGATTAAAAAAAATTCTAACATTGTTATTTCAATTGATAGTGGTAATCCAGAAGTTATAAAGGAGGCAATTAGAAATGGCGCTGAACTTGTAAATGATGTTTATGCTCTGCAAAAACCAGGTGCCCTTGAAGTGGTAGCGCAATCAAAAAAAGCAGTATGTTTGATGCATATGCAAAATCAACCAGCAAGCATGCAAAATGATCCTGTTTATAATAAATTACCAGATGATATTTTAGATTTTTTTAGACAAAGGATTAATGATTGTCAGAATGCTGGTATCGCTAGCGATAGAATAGTTATTGACCCTGGATTTGGTTTTGGGAAGAATATGCAGCATAATTTATTACTACTGAAGTATTTAAATGATTTCACAAAATTTAAAGCTCCGATTTGTGTAGGCTTATCACGAAAACAATTGATAGGTGATATTACCAGCAAACCTATAGAAAAAAGATTGATTGGTGGGATAGCTGCAGCTTTATATGCAACGAGGCATGGAGCGAATATAGTTAGAACTCATGATGTTGCGGCAACTATTGACGCTTTAGAGGTTGTAAACTCGATTAACAGTGTAGATCTTTCATTGTAAAAAACAGGATTTAATAAGTTATGAAATATTTTGGAACCGACGGAATAAGAGGTAAGGTAGGTCATGATACAATGACTGCTGAGTTTGCTTTACGCATAGCTAATGCCTCAGCCCAAGTATTAGCTCCAAATGGTGGAACTGTGCTGATCGGAAAAGATACTAGAATATCTGGTTATATGTTTGAATCAGCATTAGAAGCAGGATTTGTATCTGCCGGAATGGATGTAAAATTACTTGGTCCGATTCCAACGCCAGCTATCGCATATCTTATAAAGAAATATCAAGCCAACCTAGGGGTCGTAATTAGTGCTTCGCATAATTCTTTTTACGATAATGGTATTAAATTCTTTAATCATCTAGGTACGAAACTGAGTGATGAAATCCAAATAAAAATTGAGGATTACCTCAATAAGCCAACTGTTACTAGAAACTCGATTGATCTTGGAAGAGCCACAATAGATTCACTTGCAAGAGAACGTTATCAAGAATTTTGCATGTCAACTTATGATGGTGAAAATAATTTAGAGAAATTTAAGATTGTATTTGATGGAGCTAATGGCTCTGGTTATAAAGTCGGACCAAGAATCTTTAATGACCTGGACGCACAAATTCTCTCGATTGGCTGTTCACCAAATGGCAAAAATATCAATGAAAATTGCGGTACTACGAATCCTGCACTTTTGCAGCAAACGGTCAGGGCAATCGGTGCTAATGTTGGTATAGCACTGGATGGAGATGGCGACCGTGTTATAATGGTAGATGAAACTGGTGCATTACTAGATGGCGATCAACTCTTATATATATTGGCTCTTGATTTAAAATCTCGAGGAAAACTCACGGGTCCAGTTGTTGGCACAATCATGAGTAACATGGGTTTAGAGTTGGCGCTAAAAAAAGAAAATATTCCTTTCCTTAGAACTAAAGTTGGCGATCGTTACATTCTTGAAATGTTGCGTAAAGAGGGTGGAAATATTGGCGGCGAAACATCAGGTCATATGATATGCATGGATCATGCTGAAACGGGCGATGGCTTAATTACCGCATTACAAATACTTGCTATTATGATACGAACAGGTAAGCCGCTCAGTGAATTAACTAAAAACCTTATAAAATTCCCACAAATAACTGAAAATATTAATAATAAAAATAATTTTGATGTTGAGAAATCGAAAGAAATTATGTCAGTTATCGATGAAGCAAAGAAGCAGTTAATGGACAGTGGTAGGATAATTCTCAGATCGTCGGGGACTGAGCCACTAGTCCGGATTACGGTAGAAGGTGAGGATTATAAATATGTGTCCCAACTTACTAAACAACTGGCTAGTAAAGTAAGCTCTATTATTAGTTGAGTGCTTTTACTCAACGGAATTGCTTTGGGTTTATTTGCTCTGTATCCTTGCCATCTTTTCTACTGATTTTTTAGAGGTTTTTTGTTATGCGTAACCTGATGGTTGCTGGAAATTGGAAAATGAATGGTGATTCAACCATGACATCTGAATTGGTTGATGAAATTGCTGCAGGTTATGTTGGCTCTGATTCTTGTGAATTGTTGATCTGTCCTCCTTTTCCTCTTTTAGGTCTCGCTGCAAATAAAATTCAAGGAACTTCCATATTTCTTGGAGCGCAAAATCTTTCTGAATATAATTCAGGAGCTTATACCGGTGAGGTTTCAGCGCTTATGCTCACTGATGCTGGATGTCAATACGTCATTATTGGTCATTCCGAGAGAAGAGCTATTATGCGCGAAACTAATGAGATGATACGCAAGAAATTTTATGCTGCGATAGATAATAATTTAATACCAATTTTATGTGTCGGTGAAACATTAGAACAAAAAGAGCAACAGCTAACTATGGAGATTATTGAGCAGCAGCTAAAATCTGTGATTGGTGATAATGCTGCATCATTGACTAATGCAGTAATTGCATATGAGCCAGTTTGGGCTATTGGAACGGGCCTTACTGCAACGCCTGAAGAGGCACAAAGTATCCATCATTTTATAAGAGGTATAATTTCATCGATTTCTCAAGAAATAGCAGATAATATTCAGATTCTCTATGGTGGAAGTGTTAATGGAGGCAATGCTAAAGGTCTTTTTTCAATGCCAGATATAGATGGCGGGTTGATTGGAGGAGCGTCATTGACTGCAAGTGATTTTTTATCGATTGTTAAAGCAACAAATAAATAGGTTTTCTTATGAGTACAATCCAGACAATAGTTTTAATTACCCATACAGTGATTGCATTGTTAATCATAATTCTTGTGCTTCTCCAAAGAGGAAAAGGTGCTGACGCGGGAGCTGCATTTGGTTCTGGCGCATCTTCCACGGTGTTTGGATCCCAAGGATCATCAAACTTCTTTTCAAGAAGTACAGCCGTATTAGCAGCAGCATTTTTTGTGTCTAGCTTATCTCTAGCTTACTTAAGTAGTCAGCAGGCAGATGCACCAGATAGTCTAATTGAGAACATTGCTAATATTGATGTAGAAGAAAATTCAGCAGCGATTGACATAATTGCTCCTGAGATGACAGATGGTAATTCATCAATGGAGGTTATGCCTTCTATTGATACCTCTGATCTATCACCTGAATCCGAGCAATAGCAGTTTTTCATAAGTTAAATTAAAAATCTAAATCAGCCGATGTGGTGGAATTGGTAGACACGCTGTCTTGAGGGGGCAGTAGCGAGAGCTGTGCCGGTTCGAGTCCGGCCATCGGCACCATTGATTAGTGTCTCAAAATATACAAAGAATTGTGAATTTAATAATACTTTTTTGCACTTTAATTTTATTAAAAAAAATAATACAATTCATTCTTAAAAGACTGTTATATCGCCCCTGCAGACTGGTATAATACATATATAAATAATAAGGTGCGTGCTCTAAAAATGCTGCAAAACTATCTACCAGTTTTTATTTTCTTAGCAGTGGCAACTGCTATTGGACTTGTTCTTCTTGGGCTTGGTTTCCTTTTTGGGAGCGGCAGCAAAGATAAAGAAAAATTATCGCCTTATGAATGTGGTTTCGAACCGTTTGAAGATTCTAGAATGAAATTTGATGTTCGTTATTATTTGGTTGCTATTCTCTTTATTATATTTGACCTAGAAACTGCTTTTTTGATTCCTTGGGCAGTATCTTTGGATGTAGTAGGTGGTTTTGGTTTGATTGCAATGGCTATATTTTTAGTTATCTTAGTAGTTGGATTTATTTATGAGTGGAAGAAAGGGGCGCTTGAATGGGATTAGTAAAATCGGGTAAATTGACTGCACCTCAAAATGACATACTCTCGAATAATGATGATTTCCAAAAGAAAGGATTCATGGTAACGAGCGTTGATGCGTTAGTTAATTGGGCCAGAACAGGCTCGATGTGGCCAATGACTTTTGGCTTGGCGTGTTGTGCTGTTGAAATGATGCATGCAGGGGCGGCAAGATATGATTTAGATCGATTTGGTATTATCTTTAGACCGAGCCCACGTCAGTCAGACGTCATGATAGTGGCAGGGACATTAGTTAATAAGATGGCGCCGGCTTTAAGAAAAGTATACGACCAGATGCCAGAGCCTAGATGGGTTGTCTCAATGGGGTCATGTGCAAATGGGGGCGGTTATTATCATTATTCTTATTCAGTGGTTAGAGGGTGCGATCGAATAGTACCAGTAGATGTGTATGTACCCGGGTGTCCACCCACCGCCGAAGCGTTGCTTTACGGACTGATTCAGCTGCAGAAAAAAATCCATAAAACTTCCACAATCTCTAGATAGAAGTTTAGTTTATGAGAATTACACACGAGGAAATGAGCGCTCGGATCGATTCTTGCTTTAAGGCTAAGATGCTCCGCGTTGACTCTCAATGTAATGAATTAACTTATGAGCTCGATCAAGAGAATTTGATTGAGATTTCAGAGCAATTACATAATCATGCTGATTTTTGCTTTACTCAATTGATTGATTTGTGTGGTATCGATTATTTGACGTACGGTAAAGACGAATGGATCACTCAAAGTGCCACAGACAGTGGCTTTAGTCGTGGGGTTTCTCGAAAACCAGTTATCTTGGATGATGCTGATACCTTTGATGATAGGCGTTTTGCTGTCATTTATCATCTTCTGTCAGTAGAGCATAACATCAGGCTTAGGTTAAGAGTTTATACGGGCCTTAATAACCCGCCTATTTTACCTTCAGTGGACAGTATATGGAACTCAGCAAATTGGTTTGAACGTGAAGCTTTTGACTTATTTGGAATCCTATTTGAAGGTCATCCTGACTTGAGAAGAATACTCACCGATTATGGGTTCATAGGCCATCCATTTCGTAAGGATTTTCCATTATCTGGAAATGTCGAAGTTCGCTATGATGCTGATCAAGAAAAAGTTGTCTATCAGCCAGTATCGATTGAACCAAGAACGCTCGTTCCTCGGGTAATTCGTGACGATAATCGTTATTCCGATGATCTAAAGGATTCTACTGATGGCTGAAATTCAAAACTACACAATGAATTTTGGCCCACAGCATCCAGCTGCGCATGGCGTATTAAGGTTGGTATTGGAGATGAATGGTGAGGTAATTCAAAGTGCAGATCCGCATATTGGTCTTTTGCACAGAGGTACTGAAAAGTTAGTTGAATCAAAGCCATACAATCAAAGTATTGGATACATGGATCGATTAGATTATGTCTCAATGGTGTGCAATGAGCACGGCTATGTTTTAGCCATTGAGAAATTACTGAATCTTACCCCACCCAAACGTGCTCTTTATATTCGTGTTTTATTTGATGAAATTACAAGAATATTGAATCATTTGATGTGGCTTGGAACTCATGGTTTGGATGTTGGTGCCATGACGATGTTTTTGTATTGCTTTAGAGAGCGCGAAGATTTGATGGATTGTTATGAGGCGGTCTCGGGAACAAGGATGCACGCGACATATTATCGCCCAGGTGGCGTGTATCGAGATCTGCCAGATACAATGCCCAAATATGAGTCTGCAAATAATAAAAAGAAGAAAGATCTTGAACGGTTAAATTATAACCGAGAAGGATCTTTGTTGGATTTCATCGAGTCATTTACCGAGCGTTTCCCTTCTTGTGTTGATGAATATGAAACATTACTTACAGACAATCGAATTTGGAAACAACGGACGGTCAATATTGCCGTTATTTCTCCAGAGCGCGCATTGAATCTTGGGTACACTGGTCCAATGTTGAGAGGATCTGGAGTTGAATGGGATTTAAGAAAGAAACAACCATATGCAGTTTATAACGAACTAGATTTTGATATCCCTATCGGACTTAATGGTGATTGCTATGATCGCTACCTTGTTAGGGTCGAGGAAATGAGGCAATCAAATCATATCATTAAACAATGCGTTGAATGGTTACGAGACAATCCCGGTCCTGTTATGACTGATGATAGTAAAATTGCACCACCAGACAGAATGGGGATGAAAGATGATATGGAATCTTTGATTCATCATTTTAAACTATTTACAGAGGGTTATTGTGTTCCCGAAGGCGAGGTATACGCTGCAGTTGAGGCGCCAAAAGGTGAGTTTGGTATATATTTAGTTTCTGATGGTGCAAATAAACCATACAGAGTAAAAATTAGAGCACCGGGCTTTGCTCACTTGGCATCAATGTCAGAAATGGTTGTTGGCCATATGTTGGCGGATGTTGTTGCGGTCATGGGGACGCAAGATATTGTTTTTGGTGAGATTGATCGATGAAGGTATTGTCAGAGAAAATTAAGAAAAAGATAGACTTATTGTGTAAACGCTTTCCGGAAGATCGTAAAAGATCAGCCGTTATAGGTGCATTGCATCTAGTTCAGCATGAAAATGCCGGTTATCTGACAGCTGAATTGATGAATGAAGTAGCAGATCATTTGTCAATTCCAACTATGCAAGTTTATGAAGTTGCCACATTTTACTCAATGTTTAATACCAAGCCTGTAGGGCGTCATAATATCGCTATATGCACTAATATATCTTGCATGCTCAGAGGGGCGGATGAAATCGTCAGTCATGTTGAGAAAAAATTAGGCGTAAAGATCGGTGAAAGTACAGAGGATGGCAGAATTTTTTTAAAGCGAGAAGAGGAGTGTTTGGCTGCTTGTTGCGGAGCTCCAATGATGATGGTTGGTCATCATTATTATGAAAATCTGACTATGGATAAAATTGATAAAATTCTAGGGGATCTTAAATGAAACCCATTACTGAAAATTTAGTTTGTTTTAATACTTTTGATTCTAATGATTCATGGACATACGAAACTTACAGAAAATTCGGAGGTTACGATGCCTGGGATAAAATATTAAAAGGTGAGCTATCTCCGGAGCAAGTAATAGAAGAAGTTAAGGCTTCCGGATTAAGAGGGCGAGGAGGGGCCGGTTTTCCTACTGGTTTGAAGTGGAGTTTTATGCCTCGTTCCGAACCAATGCAAAAATATCTTGTTTGTAACTCAGATGAGAGTGAGCCAGGCACCTGTCATGACAGAGAAATCCTTCGTAAAAATCCTCATGCGGTTATTGAGGGAATGGCAATCGCTGCTTATGCCATGGGAGCAACTGTCGCGTATAACTATATTCGTGGAGAGTTTATGGAAGAACCTGTTCCTCGCTTCGAACTCGCTGTTAAAGAAGCCTATCAAAATAAATTATTAGGCAAGGACATACAAGGCTCAAACATTGATCTTGATCTACATACCTTTGTGGGCGCAGGGGCTTATATATGCGGTGAAGAGACGGCATTATTAGAATCTCTTGAAGGGAAGCAAGGTAAGCCAAGGTTTAAACCCCCTTTTCCTGCAAATTATGGCTTGTATGGTAAACCTACCACTATAAACAACACGCAAAGCCTAGCAAGTGTCCCGAGTATTCTAAGAAATGGCGCTGATTGGTTTAAAAATATTGGTGTCGAAAACTCTGGGGGAACAGCGCAATTTTCTGTTTCTGGACATATTGAGAAGCCAGGTAATTATGAGTTACCAATGGGAACATCGTTTAAAAATTTGCTCGAATTGTGTGGTGGCGTGTTGGGTGGCCGTAAACTAAAAGCTGTGATACCTGGTGGCTCATCTGTGCCTGTGATGCCTGCAGATATTATTCTAAATTGCTCTATGGATTATGATTCGTTGCAAAAAGCTGGCTCCTCTTTTGGAACAGGCGCAGTTATTGTCATGGATGAATCGACCTGTATGGTTAAAGTTTTAAGAAGAATCGCCAGATTTTATATGGCCGAATCATGCGGTCAATGCACGCCATGCAGAGAAGGTACAGGTTGGTTGTACCGAATGTTGACCAGAATTATTGATGGCCAAGGTGAAATGGAAGACTTAACTAAATTAGTAGAGGTCGCAAATAAAATTGAAGGCCACACAATTTGCGCATTCGGCGATGCAGCTGCTTGGCCGGTACAAAGTTTTTTGAAGCATTTTCACCATGAATTTGAATATATGGTTAAAAATAAAGGTCGCAGCATAGTATCACTCGATAATGAGGTGGCTGCATGAGCAATGATATAATTGAAATCGAAGTTGATGGAAAATCAATTCAAGCAAAAAAAGGACAAATGATTATAGAAGCTACCGATACAACAAGTAGCTATGTTCCTCGTTTTTGTTACCACTCGAAATTAAGTATCGCAGCCAACTGCCGAATGTGTCTAGTTGAAGTCGAGAAAGAGTCCAAACCACTACCAGCGTGCGCTACTCCTGTTAGTGAAGGGATGAAGATCTTTACACGATCGCCCTATGCTATTGCCGCTCAAAAAGCGACCATGGAATTTCTTTTAATTAACCATCCTTTGGACTGTCCTATTTGTGATCAAGGTGGTGAATGTGAATTACAAGATATTGCTATGGGTTATGGGCGCGGTATTTCTCGTTATAACGATAATAAGCGAGTAGTAAAAGACAAAAATATCGGCCCATTAGTTTCAACAGATATGACCAGATGCATTCATTGCACTAGATGTGTCCGCTTTGGTGAAGAGATTACTGGCGCGCAAGATTTAGGGACGGTAATGCGTGGTGAGGATATGAGAATTGATACTTATGTTGAAAAAAGTATTGATCATGAACTGTCCTCTAATATCATTGATTTGTGCCCAGTCGGGGCATTAAATAATAAACCTTATAGATACAGCGCCCGATCTTGGGAAATGATCCAGCATGAAACTATTGCTGCGCATGATTGCGTTGGAAGTAATTTATATGCCCACGTGTTAAGAGGTAAAGTAAAGCGAATTGTTCCACGAGAAAATGAAGCAATTAATGAAACCTGGATTTCAGATCGGGATCGCTTTAGCTACGAAGGTATTTATAGTGATGACAGATTGATGTCTCCCATGATAAAAAAAGACGACAAATGGCAAGAAATATCATGGAAAGATGCCTTAATAGAAGTGGTAGAAAAGCTTAAAGCAGTCGATCAAAAATCATCAGCATTCTTGGCTTCTCCTAATTCAACACTTGAAGAGTTTTATTTATTAACTAAGTTGAGTAATGACCTATCCATAAATAATGTTGATCATCGACTTAGGGTGGTTGATTTTACAGATCAAGACAATGACCCAAAGATTCCGCTCTTAGGGATGAATATTGCCGATATAGAGAAATGTAAGCAAATTGTTGTGATTGGTTCGGATATTCGTAAGGAAGCACCAATTATAGGGCACCGCATAAGAAAAGCTGCCTTAGCTGGCACTCAGATTGGCGTTATTAATGAAAATATTAACGAGTATTTTTTTGACATTTCAGCTTATTTATCGGGCAGTATAATTAAGAATCTTCTTGGTTTATTAAATGTGTTAGGTGGTGAGTCACCAAAAGAAATGCAAGATATTTCTAAGCAAATAAAACCGACGGAAGAGCATAAAGAAATGGCGGCGATATTGAACAGTGAAGGCAAAGGGCATTTGATATTGGGTCATCTTGCTATTAATCATTCATACGCATCGGTAATTCGAACCCTTTCGGCTAAAATAGCTCATTTAACAGGCTCGGAACTTGGTTTTGTGACTGAAGGCTCAAATGCGGCTGGAGCTCATTTAATGGGCATGTTGCCTCATAGGGGCTTTGCTGGTGCATCTCAGGAAATAGTTGGAAAAAATGTGCAAGAGATGACTGAAAACAGTTTAGATCTATTGTTATTATTTAATGCAGAGCCTGGTAATGATCTGCCAAGTTTTTCTTTTGAAAAAGCAGGTCATTCTCTTGTGATTGCTATGACACCGTACGCTACAGAAAAATATAAAATGACCGCTGATATTATGCTTCCCATTGGGACGTTTGCAGAAACATCTGGCACATACATCAATTGTGAAAATCGTTCGCAGAGTTTTTCTGTTATTGCAAATCCAGTGGGTGAATCTCGTCCTGGATGGAAGGTGTTGCGTGCCATTGGTTCAATGTTAGGAATGAGTGACTTTGAGTTTGAATCCTCGGAAGGTGTGCTTGATGAAATTTCTCAAAAATTAAATGATATGCCAGCTAGCAATATAAAACCTAATTACTCAACGCAAGATTTAACAAATAGTAAGAATTTTCTTGATAGCAACTTGGTACAAAGAACACCAATGTATGAAGTAGATTCCGTGTTACGCCATGCTACTTCTTTACAGTTAACTCCGGAGGCATGTCGTTCGCTGGCAAAATATGAATATTAACGCCTTAATGCCCTCTATAGTAATGAATCAATGGAATTTAATGCCTTTGTATTTGCAGAACCTAGTGATTATCACAACACAAATACTCGCAGTAACAATTTGTGTGATTTTGACGGTGGCATTTACGACCTATTTTGAAAGAAAAGTCATCGGTTATATGCAGGGCAGGATTGGCCCAAATAGAGTGGGTATAAAAGGTTTGGGTCAGCCTTTTGCTGATGTAATTAAGCTATTGATTAAAGAGGTGGTGATTCCTTCGCGTTCAAATCGTTACCTCTTTGTAATAGCGCCACTGCTTTCCCTTATTCCAGCTCTGGCCACTTGGGCGGTCATCCCTCTAACGGATGGTTTTGTTATAGCTGATATAAATGCCGGTTTACTTTATGTATTAGCACTGACTTCAGTGGGAGTTTATGGGGTGCTATTGGCAGGATGGGCGACTAATTCAAAATATGCCTTCTTGGGTGCCATGAGATGCGCAGCCCAAATTGTGGCTTATGAGATTGCAATGGGATTTGCATTAGTTGGCGTCTTGATGGCCAGTGGAAGTCTTAATCTTGGAGAAATAATTGCATCACAATCTGGCGGATTTAGTCAGTGGTTTATCATTCCTTTGTTTCCATTATTTATGGTTTATTTTATTTCAGGAGTAGCAGAAACAAATCGCGCTCCATTTGATGTTGCAGAAGGAGAATCTGAAATAGTGGCAGGCTTTCATGTTGAATACTCAGGTGTTGCCTTTGCTGTATTCTTTCTAGCGGAGTATGCGAATATTATTTTAATAGCCGCGCTTACTTCAATTTTCTTCTTAGCAGGGTGGTCATCACCGTTTGAAGGTTGGGTATTTCTTGGTGAAGGAAACTTCCTAAGAGAGCCAAGTTTTTTCTGGCTGGCTGTCAAAATTTGTTTTTTCATTTTTGTGTTTTTTTGGATTAGAGCGACATTCCCTCGATATCGTTATGATCAAATTATGCGTCTAGGATGGAAGATTTTTATACCTGTAACTATCGTTTGGATTGCAGTTGAAGGTGTAATGGTATGGATGAAAGTTGGACCTTGGTCAATATAAATAGGTTAATCATGAAAAAGATAAAAAATTATATAAAGACATTTCTACTTTGGGAGTTATGGCAAGGCCTTTCTGTGACCTTAAGAAATTTCTTCAGGCCTTCAACGACTATTCAGTACCCAGAAGAAAAAACCCCACAATCTTCAAGATTCAGAGGGCTGCATGCCTTAAGGCGCTACCCGAATGGTGAAGAACGCTGTATCGCATGTAAATTATGCGAAGCTGTTTGTCCTGCATTGGCGATCACTATTGAATCTGAAGTGGCTGATGACGGTACACGTAGAGCATCTCGTTATGATATTGATTTATTTAAATGTATTTATTGCGGTTTTTGTGAAGAAGCATGCCCGGTTGATGCCATCGTAGAGACCCGAATCCATGAATATCATATGGAAGCTCCTGGCGAAAATATAATGACCAAAGATAAGTTACTTGCGATTGGTGATAAATTTGACAATTTAATAACCAAAGATAAAGCCGCTGATGCTAAGTATCGATAAAAGGATATAAGAATTTGTTCCAAGCTCTCTTATTTTATGCGTTTTCAGGATTGTTGCTTGCCGCTGCATTAGGCGTAATATTTTCGCGTAATCCGGTGCATGCAATTATGTTTTTGGTGGCCGCCTTTTTTCAAAGTGCTGTCTTATGGTTACTCGCAGAAGCTGAGTTTTTAGCAATAATATTGGTACTCGTTTATGTCGGCGCGGTAATGGTATTGTTTTTGTTTGTTGTGATGATGCTAGACATTAATGTTGAGCAAGCTCGAAGTGGACTCTCTAGATACGCACCATTGGGTTTGATTATAACCGGTCTAATGATAGTTGAATTAATCCAAGTTATTCGATTTCGAAGTGAAGGTCAGGTTCTTCAGGGCTTTGCTGTTAATCCCGAAAATTATAACAATACAGAAGCATTAGGGGCCGTTTTATATACCGAGCATGTTTATGCATTCGAGATTGCTTCAGTTATCTTGCTCCTGGCTATAGTGGCCGCTATAACTTTGACAATGAGAAAGAGGCCGGGTTTAAAAGTTCAAGATATAGCTATGCAGGTTGCCGTAGATCCTAAAGATCGAGTGCGAATAATAAAAATGGAATCGGAGTCATAATATATATGGTAATTGGACTCGATCACTATTTAACTATTTCAGCGGTGTTATTTACTTTAGCTGTGGCTGGTATTTTTATTAATCGTAAAAATTTAATTTTATTGTTGATGTGCATTGAATTAATGCTACTGGCAGTTAATTTCAATTTTATTGCATTTTCACGTTATCTAGGTGATGAGACTGGCCAGGTATTCGTCTTTTTCATCTTAACCGTAGCCGCAGCGGAAGCGGCAATTGGGCTGGCAATTCTAGTGGTGTTATTTCGCAATCGACGCTCAATCAATGTCAATGAACTTGATGAGATGAAGGGTTAATCTCGATGGATATTTATAGCCTGCATCTTGCTATCGTATTGCTGCCTTTGTTGGCTGCAATGGTGGCCGGTTTGTTTGGCTCTCGTATCGGAAGAGGAGCGGCACATTGGATTACAATATTGGCTGTTGGATCCTCATTTTTATTGTCTTTTTCATTATTATTAAATTCTCTTTATGGTGAATTTTATACTGAAAATTATACGCTTTATACCTGGGCGATTAGTGGCGACTTGAGAATGGAGATTGGTTTTTTAGTTGACCGCTTAACATTACTTATGATGTCAGTAGTTACTTTTGTCTCGCTTATGGTGCATATATATACCATTGGTTATATGCATGATGACCCTGGTTATCAACGTTTTTTTAGCTTCATTTCGCTCTTTACTTTTGCAATGCTAACGCTGGTTATGTCTAATAATTTTCTGCAGCTCTTTTTTGGTTGGGAGGCAGTCGGTTTGCTCTCTTATTTGTTGATTGGCTTTTGGTTCAAGAAAGAAAGTGCTGTTACCGCTAATTTAAAAGCATTCCTAGTCAATCGAGTGGGTGATTTTGGATTTTTATTGGGTATTGCTGGGGTTGTGATGTTCACAGGCAGTCTCGATTATTACGAAGTCTTTGAGCAAGCCCCTTATATCGCCTCACAAAGTCTCTATATTTTTAATGACACCGCATGGAATGCCATGACGG
Source organism: Woeseiaceae bacterium (assembly GCA_028822065.1). Taxonomy (GTDB): domain Bacteria; phylum Pseudomonadota; class Gammaproteobacteria; order Steroidobacterales; family Woeseiaceae; genus SP4260. Next base: position 33,872 of record JAPKEL010000013.1, read on the forward strand.
TCATTTGTATTTTATTGTTTATAGGTGCCATGGGAAAGTCTGCACAAGTTCCTTTGCATGTCTGGTTGCCAGATTCGATGGAGGGCCCAACTCCAATATCTGCATTGATCCATGCAGCCACAATGGTCACGGCTGGAATTTTTATGGTGGCTAGAATGTCACCCCTATTTGAACTCTCTGAAACGGCACTGGCATTTGTCTTGGTAATAGGATCTATTACCGCCTTTTTTATGGGTCTTTTAGGTGTTATTCAGAATGATATAAAAAGAGTGGTTGCCTACTCTACGCTTTCACAACTCGGATATATGACGGTCGCACTTGGCGTGTCCGCTTACGGAGCAGCAATCTTTCATTTAATGACACATGCTTTCTTTAAGGCGCTATTATTCTTAGCGGCAGGCTCCGTTATTATTGCGATGAACCATGAGCAAGATATTCGAAAAATGGGCGGTTTAAAGAAATATATGCCGATAACGTATTGGACCTCATTAATTGGGATTCTAGCATTAATAGGTTTTCCAGGAAGCTCAGGATTTTTCTCAAAAGATGCACTAATAGAGGCGGTTAAGCATTCTCATTGGCATGGGCAGGGCGCGATCTATTGGATTGCTTATATGAGTGTTTTGTTGGGTGTTTTTATTACGGCTTTATATTCATTTAGGATGTTCTTTTTAGTTTTTCATGGCAAGGAACGAATGGATAAAAAAACTAAAAGTCATCTTCATGAACCCCATAAAGTAGTAACTATGCCATTAATATTGCTGGCGATACCGTCATTAATTATTGGCTGGATAACCATTGAACCAGTTCTTTTTGGTGATTATTTTGATAATGTGATTTATGTGTTACCACAGCATGATGTGTTAAGAACTATGGCGACTGATTTCCATGGCAGTTGGGACTTTTTAATACATTCCTTTTCGGCTGGATTGGCATTTTATCTAACGCTAACTGGGGCATTGACCGCCTGGTTTTTGTACATAAAAAATCCCCATATTCCATCGATAATTCATTCAAAATTAAAATTACTTGTTAATTTATTAGAAGAAAAATATTACTTTGATAAATTATGGATGTTTGTATTTCCGAGCATTGGAAAATCTATTGGTTATTTCTTATGGAAACAAGGTGACGAGAAAATAATTGATAATGGCTTGGTAAATGGCACCGCATCTTCTGTCCGCTCTTTGGCCTTTATCATGAGACGGATTCAGACTGGTTATCTTTATCATTATGCGTTTGCGATGATGATTGGCCTTATCTCTATTTTAACTTGGCTTTTATGGGTGAGATCATGATGAATAGCTCCATATTGAGCCTGATGATTTGGCTGCCAATATTTGCTGGTATCACATTATTATTGATGGGTGATAATGATAAGCGACCTAAAAATACCATACGTTACATAAGCTTTGGCGCCTCACTTGCGACATTTTTTTTGGGAATATGGCTTTATCTCGAATTTGATAATACGACTGCTTCTATGCAGTTTATTGAAAAAACAGTTTGGATAGAATCACTTGGCATTCAATACTATCTAGGCGTAGATGGAATCTCGGTCCCACTGATATTGCTGACTGTTTTTATCACTCCTTTGATTGTCATGAGTAGTTGGGACGTGATCACGTTGAGACCAGCACAATATTTTGCCGCTTTTCTTATCTTAGAAGGCTTGATGATAGGGGTATTTAGTGCATTAGATGCGATTCTATTTTATGTGTTTTGGGAAGCGATGCTAGTGCCTATGTTCTTAATTATTGGTATTTGGGGTGGCCAAAGAAGAATATACGCAACCCTTAAATTCTTTTTGTACACCTTCTTAGGTTCGGTTTTAATGTTGGTTTCATTTATTTATTTGTATGGGCAAACGGCTGATTTTGATCTCCAGCATTTTATGGCGACACCACTGAGTTTATTTGAACAGCAATTAATTTTTATAGCATTTTTGTTGGCTTTTGCTGTGAAAGTACCTATGTGGCCTGTGCATACATGGCTTCCAGATGCTCATGTTGAAGCTCCTACTGGGGGATCAGTCATCTTGGCAGCCATTATGTTGAAGATGGGTGGCTATGGCTTTATAAGGCTGTCTATGCCGATCGCTCCTGATGCAAGTGAGTATTTCGCGTTTATGATGATAGTGTTGTCATTAATTGCGGTGACGTATATTGGCTTTGTGGCATTAATGCAAATTGATATGAAAAAACTCATTGCTTATTCATCTATAGCGCATATGGGTTTTGTGACACTTGGCTTTTTTATTGTGTGGTCTTATGGAGAAACAACACAAGGCGCATTGGGTGTCACCGGCGCCATGGTGCAAATGATTTCACATGGACTGATATCTGGCGCGATGTTCCTTTGTGTGGGTGTTCTTTATGATCGAATGCACAGCCGAGAGATATTAGCTTATGGCGGAGTGGCTAATACCATGCCTGTATTTGCCGCCTTCATGGTGCTGTTTTCTATGGCAAATGCTGGGTTGCCTGGTACGTCCGGTTTTGTTGGTGAATTTATGGTCATTTTGGCCAGTTTTAAAGCTAATTTTTGGTTCGCATTTTTAGCGGCGACGACACTGATATTAGGAGCTGCATACACACTTTGGATGGTGAAAAGAGTGCTGTATGGTGAAGTTGCAAATGACAATGTGGCGAAATTAACCGATTTAAATTCACGAGAATTTTATGTATTAAGTGTACTTGCCGTGTCTGTTCTTCTCGTTGGGGTATGGCCAGCACCACTAATTGATTTAATGACAGCAACCATCGATCAACTGATGTTACAGATCTCAGAAACAAAGATTATAGGTATTGAAGCGTAATGGATATGCAAACCATGTTATCAGCATCGGCTGAAATATTTTTAGTCATCATGATCTGCATCGTGTTGGTGGTTGATTTATTTGTAAATGATAAAGATCGTAAGGTTACTTTCTGGCTGAGCTTTGGTACGTTGATCGCAACTGCCGCATTGGTTATGAATAACACTCCAGAGGCCAGAGAATTCATTTTTGATGGTAGCTATGTCAATGATCCTCTGGCCGGTTTATTAAAAATCGCCTCAATTTCTATGGTTGGTGTTGGCTTCATTTATTCAAGACATTACCTTATAAAAAATAATCTGATGAAAGGCGAGTTCTTTCTGTTAAGTCTTTTCGGCTTGCTGGGTATTCTTATTATGATCTCAGCGAACAGTCTGCTCATCATGTACCTTGGTCTTGAAACCCTCTCATTAAGCCTTTATGCCTTAGTGGCTTTTGATCGAAACTCTTCGATTGCAGCAGAATCAGCAATGAAGTATTTCATTCTGGGCGCCATAGCGTCTGGTTCGCTTTTGTATGGAATCTCATGGATTTATGGCATGACTGGATCGCTTGAATTTAATGAAATAGCATTAGCTATTGCCGAAAACCCGAGTTTGAATTCATTGCCACTCTGGTTTGGCATGGCATTTGTCGTTGTTGGTATTGCATTTAAATTTGGCGCCGTACCATTTCATATGTGGCTTCCAGATGTGTATCAAGGGGCCAAAACTCCAGTGACTTTATTTATTGCTACCGCACCAAAGTTAGCTGCATTTGCTCTGATATATAGAGTGCTGGTTGATGGACTGGGTGGTGTGCATGATGCTTGGCAAGGCACGATTTTGATTATCTCATTGCTCTCACTGGTATTAGGGAACGTGGTTGCTATCGCTCAAACTAATATTAAGCGTATGCTGGGTTATTCCGCCATTGGTCATGTTGGTTTTATTTTCGCTGGTATTTTTACCGGGACACAAATTGGTTACGCTGCAGCCCTTTTTTATTCGTTAACTTATGTGATTATGGCGGCCGGTGCTTTCGGAGTGCTCATAGCTCTCAGCGATGAAGGAGATGCCGATCAACTGGATGACCTTAAAGGTTTAAGTCAGCGCAACCCATGGTTAGCCGTGATCATGCTATTCGTTATGCTTGGTATGGCCGGAATACCGCCTTGGGTCGGTTTTTTTGCAAAATTAGACGTTATTAATGCCGTCATAGATTCTGGCTTTACTGGATTTGCAGTGTTGATGGTACTTTCCTCTGTTATAGGCGCTTTTTATTACCTTCGCGTTATTTGGTATATGTATTTTGAGCAAGCACCTAAGTCAAAAGCAATTATTATAAACAAGGATCTTGGTGCCGTGATTAGTATAAATGGCATACTGATATTGGCTCTTGGGTTATTTCCTGGTGCATTAATGCAGCTTTGCATCAATGTAATTAATTGATTTATAAGTATGTTGGTATTTACTGGTTGAAATAACTCCATAGTGTTTGTATCATGCTGCTTCGTTGTTGCGGGGTGGAGCAGTCTGGCAGCTCGTCGGGCTCATAACCCGAAGGTCGTAGGTTCAAATCCTACCCCCGCTACCAAATCTAAGTTACTGATTTATAAATTAAAACCTCTATTTTTGCCCTTGATAATAAGGTTAAAAATAGGGGTTTTTGTGATTTTCCTTAATTTGAGTATGGAAGGTTTTGGTCAATGGCAAAGGCCTTTAAGCTGTCATCCAGAATAGAAAGAATATCGCCAATTTGCTCGTGAGTTACAATCAAGGGCGGACAAACAAGAAAATGATCACCTTCTAAACCGTTTCGAGTGCGTCTTGAATAAATAATGGCCCCTTGAATTCAAGTGTTTAGCCATATCTAGGATACTTTATTGAAATTTAGTTAATTCTAGGCAACATTTCCTAAAATTCAGATATATTGCTAAGCTTTTTGTTTCGATGGTAGATTTACAAGGATGAGTAAATTACTGATAATAATAATCATTTTGTCTGTGTCTGCTTGTGGCGGCGGAAGTCAACAAGTATATTCATCTAGTGACTCACCAAACTCAGTTCCCGTATTTGTAAATAACAAAAATGATAATGAATCACCAATCATATCCGGCCCAAATGAGACAATAGTAACCAATGAAGGATCGCTTACAGTTACAACAGTCTCTGCGTTAGATCCAAATCATGATGTACCATTAAATTACAAACTTGAAGGCAATGGCACCTCGAGTTCTGATTATACTTCATTTGATATTTCATCAACCGGCGTAATAACTTATAAAACATCGCCTGTTTACATAACAAAAAATGCTTACTCTTTTACAGTTGCAGTTAGTGACCAATTTACTAGCACAAAAAAAGATGTCAGCGTAGTTGTTAAA
>JAPKEL010000014.1 GCA_028822065.1 Woeseiaceae bacterium
TGGTGGGCCCGGGAGGACTCGAACCTCCGACCAATTGATTATGAGTCAACTGCTCTAACCAACTGAGCTACAGGCCCTTATTTGTTTCGAAGAAAATATCAGCAGGAATGATACAGGTCAAAAGATGAAGTTTCAAAATTCCCTTTTTATTAGCTTTACATTTAACCAAATTACAGCACACAATTACAGAGTTATATTTTTATTAAGCACTATAAGATGAGATAAAGTCCTATGAAACGAATTATATTTTTATTGATATTTGGTTTTGTTATATCTGTTAGTAGTTGTAATTCTCATAAAAATGGAGAGATAGTGAATGCCATGGACAATACAAAAGAAACAGCAAGAGATATTATTGGTAATAACGCATTTCTTTATTACAAAAATTATAATGAGGCGACCGATTTTTATGACAGAGTAATGGGCTTTAAGAATGTATTTGAGTTCGAAGGATTTGCGGTAATTTTTCAAACTACAGCAACTACGTTTATCACCGTCGTTAATGATAATGGTCGAGGTATGCATACATCGGATGAGCCAAAAACGATTGCTATTGCATTAATCACAGATCAATTAGATGCGTGGTATGAATATGCCTTATCACAGGGAATGGACATAAGAAACCCACCCAAACCTCTTGGAGATAGTGCGCATAATGGATTTTTGGTAACTGACCCAGGTGGCTATATCCTTGAGTTTGAGCATTTTGCACCACATGATGAAAATGTAAGGTTTATGCCATTATTGAATGCGAGTGAAACTATATTTTCAGAAACAGAATTAGTGACTGAACGCCCTGCAGGGCTTGGATTCAAAGCTAGTATTTACTGGTTGTATCATAAAGACGCGAAGGCAGCTGCTGATTTTTACAGAGAAGTTATGGGCTTTAACATGCTTGTTGAGCAGCCTTTTTCCGATATTTATACCTCTAGTCAAACTGGATATATTGGCTTAGTTTTGGATGGCGTGGGTATTCATAATGCTACTCATGAGAAGGCCGTTAATGTCGGTTTTATGACTAATGATGCTCAAGCATGGTTTGATTACTTGAAAGAACAACCCACATTTAAATTGCGTACTAAAGAACTTTTTCATGAGACGGACGGCGCGGGAAATAACTTAATTGATATTGTGATTGGTTATGATCCTGATAATTATTTTATTGAGATAGATGAATATCTAAACCTTGATACGAACAGTATTATTCGTCAAGAATTAGGTATGAATTAATCAAAATCCATTTTTAATTCACGGTTTTTTATTAAATTACTATTTCCAATCTTTCCATGGAATTTCTCTGCCTGGATAGGCAACATTTTTGAATGGCCAGTCTTCTTTTAACCAGCCCCTAGTATATTTATAAAGCAATTTATCTTGTGCAAGCGCTTTGTCGCTGACCCAGAGATAAACTTCACAATCATAATTTGGGTTTGAGGTTGGATTGATATAGATACATCCAATATAGCGTTCTTTATTTGGTGACATTACTGAATATGCAAATGCAATTTTTTGGTGAAATTCATTGTTATGGCGAACAAGGTCATTTGTATTCTCTATCAAGGTCATATCGTCAGCTGGCCATGAGTCATTCTCAAAGAAGACATGCCGCAATCTTTCCTTGCTACCCATAACAATTTTATAGTCTATCTCAGATAAGCTTGGCTCGAGAACAGTAAAAAAGAAATCTTTGCATGCTAATTCCTTTGGCGCAACGAAGTCGCTGGTTAGAATCAGTTTGCGCTTAGGCAAGAGAGTTAATCTTCGAGTAAGAAGCTTTTTAGTTGATCAGATCTTGTTGGATGCCGTAATTTACGAAGTGCTTTCGCTTCAATCTGACGAATACGTTCACGAGTCACATCGAACTGCTTACCAACCTCTTCGAGCGTATGATCTGTATTCATATCAATACCGAATCTCATTCTTAGAACTTTTGCTTCTCTTGGAGTCAATCCTGCAAGCACTGAATGTGTACTTTCTCTTAGTCCTGCCCCGGTAGCAGAGTCTTGAGGTGAATGAATAGTGTTATCTTCAATGAAGTCACCAAGATGTGAGTCTTCATCATCACCAATAGGAGTTTCAGTTGAGATTGGTTCTTTTGCGATCTTTAATACTTTACGTACTTTATCTTCTGGCATTTCCATTCTTTCTGCCAATTCATCAGGCTGAGGCTCTCTACCCATTTCTTGTAGCATTTGGCGAGAAATACGATTGAGTTTATTGATAGTTTCGATCATATGCACAGGGATACGAATAGTTCTTGCTTGGTCTGCAATCGATCGCGTAATTGCTTGGCGTATCCACCATGTTGCATAGGTTGAAAATTTGTAACCACGTCGATATTCAAATTTATCCACTGCTTTCATTAAACCGATATTGCCTTCTTGAATTAGATCGAGAAATTGTAGGCCACGATTGGTATATTTTTTAGCAATTGATATAACCAGTCTGAGGTTGGCTTCAACCATTTCTTTCTTGGCACGCCTGGCTTTTGCTTCGCCCATTGTCATACGGCGGTTTATTTCTTTGATTTCAGCTATTAATAAATGAGTTTGATTTTCAATGGCAATTAATTTTCTTTGAGCGCGCAATATATCATTCTTTAATTTTGAGAGTGATGAAGAATGCTTTCGTTTGGCCCGTATGTGTTTTTCAATCCACTCTAGATCGGTTTGACTTTTTTGGAAGCTTGAAAGGAAGTCTTTTCTAGGCATTCCTGATTTGACTACTGCCATTTTTTGTATGTTTCGCTCTTGAGTCCTGATTACTATTACATCTTTCTTGAGTGCCGTGACAATAAGATCAGTAAGTTTTGGCGCTAATTTTAACTCCATCACTTTACCGATCATGTCTAGTGCAACATCAATGGTTTTTTGTTCTTGAGCTCCATTTCTTTCAAGTAATTTATTATATTTGTTATATAGACGATTGATGACTTTCATCCGTGCTTTTACTTCTTCTGGATCTGGTCCTGTATCTATTACTTCTTCTTCTTCTTCACTTTCATCTGTTTGCTCAGATTTGTTGACTGGAGAATTGATTTCATCTGGTGCATTTGGATCGATAAAATCAACAAGAAAGTCCTGCATTCTTGTATCACCATTCTGGACAGCAGTATAAACTTCAATCAGTTTTTTTAGTGCAGGAGGGTATTTGATTGCCTCCATTTTAACTTGGTTAAGTCCTTCTTCTATTCGTTTTGCAATTTCAATTTCACCTTCACGGGTAAGCAGTTCAACCGTACCCATTTCACGCATATACATTCTAACGGGATCAGTTGTTCTTCCAAATTCAGCATCTACACTGGCTAATGCTTCTTCTGCTTCTTCGGCGGCATCATCGTCACTTGAGACGACCTCATCGTTAAGCATCATTGTTTCAGTATCTGGTGCTTTTTCAAAAACCGAAATACCCATATCATTGATCATGTTTACGATATCTTCAATTTGTTCAGGATCAACAATCTCGTTAGGTAAATGATCATTTACTTCGCTATAGGTAAGAAACCCTTTCTCTTTTCCTTTTGCGATAAGATCTTTTAGCTGTTGTGCTTGTTTGCTTACAACAGTTGCGACCTTTGCATCTTCTTTAATTGAGGCGGCTTCTTTTTCTTTTTTAGCTGCTTTAGTTATTTTCAAATCAGCTGAAACGGGCTTTTTTGCTTTTTTGGTCAAGTTTTTGGCCTTGTTATTTGTTGGTGATGGTCATTAAATCAACCAGTAATTTTATCATATTTTTCATGACTAATGACAGATTTTATCATGACTATTTTTTTGTTTTAATTAACTCTTTTAACTCTTTTTTTTCTTCAATCGAAAATTCGCCTTCATGTTGTTTATTTATTAAGTTAGTTATTCTTGCCTTAATATAACTTTTATTTAATTGTAAGAGGCAGTCATTGAGTTCTGCTTGCGTGTTAAATTCATCGTTTACTGGTAACTCTGAAATGGCAAGTTGTCCAAGGAATTTACCTTCAGGATCATTTCGCCATAACTCAATTAAACCCGCCGTATTGATTTCCGGCTTTTTTTTGATTGTTTGAATTAATTTTTTAAGTATCTCAATACCTGGCTTGGTATTTTTTTCTATGAGACTGAGCTCGGCTTCGCGACCAATAGCTGGGTAATTTAGTATCAATGTGATTGCTTTTTTTACAATCGAGGGTTTTTCTTTATTATTTTTTAGAGTGTTATTGGTAAATGTCTTTTTATTTTTGATTATATTTTTTTTGAGGGCATTACTTTCATGTTGATTAATGATTGATTTTAATTTTTTAGAGGATAAAGAGACCGATTCAGAGAGTTTATCTATTATTAATTCCTTAAATATGCCGGCTGGAATTTTGCTGATTAATGGTTTTGCTTTCTCAGCTAACCGAGCTTTGCCATCAATTGATTTTACATCGATATCTTTTGATAGTTTTTCAATCAAGAACTCTGATAGATCCTTTCCATTATTTAACTCTTTCTCGAAAATCGCCGCACTATTTTTTTTAATAAAAGTATCTGGATCGTCATTTTCTGGGAGGAATACAAATTTTATCTGACGCCCTTCACGAATATGCGGTAGGGCATTTTTAAGTGCTCTCCATGCAGCATCTAGGCCGGCTTGATCGCCATCAAAACAAAAGTAAACATAATCAGTAAGACGAAATAAGCGATTAAAATGATCATCAGTGGTGGCAGTACCCATTGAAGCAACGGCATAGTCAACTCCATGTTGAGCTAAGCTAATTACATCCATATAGCCTTCTACTACGACCAATCTTTCTATCTTTCTAAGAGCTTGTTGGCATTCATACAGGCCATAAAGTTCTCTGCCTTTATGAAAGAGTGGGGTTTCTGGTGAGTTAAGATATTTTGGTTGATCTTGGGTTAATACACGTCCACCAAAACCGATAAAACGACCACGACTATCACGAATAGGGAACATAATCCGTTCCCGAAATCTATCATAATGATTGTTATTATCTTTGGGGATTACTAAACCAAGGGTGGTTAATTTATCTATTTCAGTCGAAGATTTACCGAACTCGTCTAAGATATTTCGCCAGCCAGATGGAGCGTATCCGACATTAAATCGCTTTGCAATTTTACCGGTTATACCTCTATTTTTTAGGTATTCAATGGCTTTCTTTTCATTTTTAAGTTCGAGTTGATAGTGAGCTTGAATTTTTTCTAGTAAATCAAATAAGTTATTATTTTTTTTGATCGGTTGTTGATTTTTTTCATATGGAATCTCAACTCCCAGGCTTGAGGCAAGGCTCTCAATAGCTTCAACAAAACTAAGATGCTCGTAATTCATTAAAAATCCCACCGCTGTTCCGTGTGCCCCACAACTAAAGCAATGATAAAATCCTTTTGCGGGGCTTATGGTGAGTGATGGGTTACTATCATCATGAAATGGACATACTGATTTAAATTCTTTACCGGCTTTTTTTAATTGAATCCGATTTCCTAGGACTTCTATAATGTCAACTCTTGCGATGAGATCGTCTATAAAATGTTGTGGTATTAGTCCGCTCATCGATACAGTCAATATTGGCATTAAAAAGATGTATTATATCATGAGCGATGTTGCTCAAGATTGCACGAGGATTGCCTAATTTTTACTCATGTAAGGTCAAAAACTAAGATAAAGCATCATTTTGAGAGTCTTGATCGAACCTGTTGACTAACAGTAGACATATCAGCTCTACCATTGATTTTTGCTTTAGTGGCTGCCATTACTTTGCCCATATCTTTCATATCGGTAGCGGCAGTTTCTGTCATAGCACTATCAATCATAAGTTCGATTTCTTCTGCGTTTAATTGCTCTGGGAGGTAGTTCTCAAGAATTTCGATTTCTGATAATTCGATATCAACTAGATCTTGTCTGGAGCCGGCTAAAAATTGCTTAACCGAATCTCGCCTTTGTTTAACCATTTTATTAATAATTTCAAGAACCTGACCATCGTTATCAATACCCTGTCGGGTATCTATTTCTACTTGTTTTACGGATGAGATGATCAAGCGGATAACCTTGAGTCTTTCGCGTTCACCAGAGCGCATCGCATCTTTCATTTCTTCTCGGATGCGATGTTTTAATTTCATAGTGAGGTTAGTGTGTATTTTCTTTAATTTTATTAAAAAACTAAGAAAAGTACTTTTTTTTAATAAAGACGTTTTCTTTTTGTAACGTCTCGTGAGACTTTTTTTAGGTGTCTTTTTACAGCCGCCGCTTTTTTGCGTTTACGTTCCATGGTTGGTTTTTCATAAAATTCTCGCTTACGAAGCTCTGTAAGAATACCGGCTTTTTCACAAGCACGTTTGAATCGACGCATTGCTGAATCAAAATATTCATTTTCTTTAAGGTTTATACTCGGCATTTATTTTTACTCGCCCATATCTTCAATAACAAATTAAGGCGAGCATCATATCGGTTACATCATCATTTTGCAAAAATAAAATATTTAATTTTTATTATATTTTAAGCATCTTCATGACCTTGCTTGATGTATTATTCGTTGGGATATGTTGATCCTTGGAATTGAAACAAGTTGTGATGAGACGGCGGTGGCTCTTTTTGATACAAATAAAGGCTTGCTGTCCCATTCGCTGAGAAGTCAAGTTGCTTTACACGCACCTTATGGTGGTGTTGTCCCTGAAATAGCATCGCGAGACCATCTACGTTGCTTATTACCATTAATAAAAAAAATCCTTGTTGAGGCTAATGTAAAAAAACCAGATGTAATTGCCTATACTGCAGGACCGGGTTTGATTGGTGCTTTGATGGTAGGGGGCGGACTAGCAAATGGTTTGGCTCTCGCTTGGAAGTGCAAGGTAATTCCTATTCATCATATGGAAGGTCATTTATTAGCTCCTATGCTCGAAGAAGACAAGCCCGAATACCCTTTTTTAGCTTTACTGGTATCTGGAGGGCATTCTCTTTTAGTAGCAGTCAATGGTTTAGGAAAGTATGAGCTATTAGGTACTACGCTCGATGATGCTATTGGCGAGGCTTTTGATAAAGTTGCTAAACTGCTTGATTTGACTTATCCAGGAGGGCCAGAAATCGCTAAACTTGCTAAAGATGGTGACTCTGAAGCGTATTTATTTCCTAGGCCAATGCTAAAAAAGCCAGGTTTGAATTTTAGTTTCAGCGGTTTAAAAACCGCAGTTATGCTAGTGGTAAGACAGGCTGAAAAAGATGGAACAATTGAGAAAAATAAGCCCGATATTGCAGCATCATTTCAAAAGGCAGCCATAGATACCTTGATTGGTCGTACTTTAAAGGCAGCAAAAATTCATAATTTTGAACGAGTAGTGGTTGCCGGGGGAGTTGGTGCAAATATAATGCTTAGACAAAACTTAAAAGCCAGTTTTGGCGGAAGTGTATTTTATCCGCGCCATGAATTTTGTACGGATAATGCTGCAATGATTGCGGTTGCTGGAGCCTATCGTGTAGCTGAAGCTCAAGAAGTCAATGAGATTAAAGCCACTGCAAGATGGTCTCTTGAGTCAATTAATACTTAATCCTCTTAAAAAGGAGATATATGATGGATAAAATTTTTTTGAATGAAATGAGGGTAGAGACTATTGTTGGGATTTGGGATTGGGAGAGGAAAACCAAACAAATTGTATCAATTGATTTAGAGATGGGCGCTGACATAAAAAAGGCTGCTATGACTGATAATATTGAAGACACATTAAATTACAAAGGCGTAGCTAAAGGTATTCGTAAATTTGTTGAAGATTCAAGCTTTCAGCTAGTAGAAACAATGGCAGAAAAAATTGCAGAAATTATTTTAACGGAGTTTAAAGTTCCTTGGGTAAAAGTGAGAGTGAATAAACCAGGGGCAATTAGAGGCTCAAAGGACGTGGGCGTAGTCATAACACGTGGTCATGATGGGTGATGAGTATGTCGGAGGTTTATCTAGGCATAGGAAGTAATAATCGACCAAAAAATAATATCCAATTGGCAGTTAAGGCGCTGAGAGAATCTTTTGGTGTGATTGAAGTATCCCCCGTATACCAAAATAAAGCCGTTGGATTTAAAGGCGAGGATTTTTTGAATCTGGTTGTTGCTTTCCGAACTGACGTGAGTATTGAGAAACTAATGAAGATGATCGAAAGAATCCATACTTTATCTGGGCGTTTAAGGGATTCTGAAAAATTCTCTTCACGTACACTTGATATCGATTTACTTTTGTATGGTAAAACTATTTTAAATAATGGTGATATAAAAGTGCCTCGTGAAGACATTTTAAATTATATCTTTGTCCTTAAACCCCTAATGGATATTGCGCCTACACTAATTCATCCGGTGACAAAACAATCAATTGAAACTCATTGGAGGTTAATGAATTGTTGTTCTGATGAGCTTTTACTGATAGATATTGAGCTATATTAAATTAAATACTTCGACCGCCATCTATCGCGATAATTTGTCCGGTTATATAGTTGGCTTGATACAAAAGGAATAAAACACAATCAGCAACATCTTGTGGAGATCCTGTTCGATTAAGAGGAATTTGCTCAAGGATACTCTTTTTAGCACCTTCACTGACGCCATCCTCAGGCCATAGTATGGCACCTGGTGAGATTCCATTAACTCTGATCTCTGGAGCTAAATCTTTTGCCAGTGAACGAGTCAGCATTTTTAGCCCAGCTTTAGCTGAGCTATATGCAGGATGATTTTTCAAGGGGCTTCTAGTATGAACATCAATTAAATTAATCACTGATCCTTGCGCTTTTTTTAATGCTTTCGATGCTGCTTGAGTAATGAATAAGGGTCCTTTTAAATTAGTTCCAATAAGATCGTTCCAGTGAGCTTCTGTGATCGTTCCAATAGGTGTTGGGTAGAAACTGGAGGCATTATTTACGAGGAGGTCCATACCGCCACTCCAGTTAATGAAATCCTCAACTAAATTTTCTGCTTGGTTTGTGAGGGTAATATCTGCAGGAAAAATTGAGGCTGAGTGCGGTCTTAGCTCATTTAGTTCGGCGCACAATGAAGCGGCTTCAGATTTCGATGAATTATAATGAATACCTACATCCACACCAGAGGCATGCAGGTTCTTAACAATGACTGCACCTATCCTTCTCGATGATCCTGTTATAAGAGCGAACATCTTTTTGTTTTGGTTATTTGGTTGCATATAATTTTGATAGCTTTTGTTATATTGATAAGACATAAATGATAATAAATCAGTAAAATAAAAGACATCAATTTATTAAAAAATATGAAAATGAAGTTAGAAGTTCTTAATCCTATTGGTTTGCCAAAGCCAGATAATAAATATTTAACACAAACTATCTGTGTTTCAAATTTTATTGAGGAGAAAATTAAGGAGGCCGGAGGTAAAATTTCATTTAGAGATTTCATGCAGCATGCTTTGTATGAAAAAAATTTGGGATATTATTCAAGTAAAGCAGAAGTCATTGGGCCAAAGGGAGATTTTATTACCGCCCCTGAATATGGTGAAATTTTTGCTAACTCATTGGCAAAGCAATGCGCAGTTATTATCGAGCAAATAAAAGGAGCAGTAGTTTTAGAATATGGAGCAGGAACAGGGGCTCTAGCGGTAGATATTTTAAAAAAATTAAGTGAAATGAATCGCTTACCTGAGCATTACTTTATACTAGATATTTCAGTTAATTTGATTGAATGTCAGAAAAAAAGACTGAAAGAAGAAGTTCCTGAGTTGGTATCAATCGTGTCTTGGGTATCGTCAGTACCAGAAGATTTCTCCGGTATTGTTATTGCTAATGAGGTTGCAGATGCATTTCCTTTTGAAAGATTCGTAAGGACTGATAGAGAGGTGCTTCAAGTTTGTGTTTTAAGGGGTAAGGAAAGTTTTGAGTACGACTTAATACCTGCTGAAAGAAAATTATGTGATTATATTCATGCATTAGAAGAAAAATTGGATCGTAAATTAAAAAATAATTATTTATCAGAAGTTTCGTTTGAGGCGCAAAACTGGATTAAAGATATTGCTTGTAAAATAAAAACAGGAGTATTTTTGATGCTAGATTATGGCGTTTGCAGGAATGAATATTACGCCTCTCATAGGAACCAAGGGTGGACAAGATGTCACTTTATGCATCACGCGCATAATGAACCTCTAATTTACCCAGGCATTCAAGACATAACAACTTGGGTCGATTTTTCTATTTTATCAGAGGTAGCTATTGATAATGATATGAAAGTAGATGGTTTTTTAAATCAGTCTCAATTTATAATTAACAGCGGTATTGAGGAAGATTTTCAGAATTTTGAGCAATTAGATGCAAAAGCTCAGATAGAGTTGTCACGGGAAATCAAATTGTTAACTTTACCAGATCAAATGGGTGAAAATTTTAAATGCCTTGGATTATCAAAAAATCTTATTTCAAATAATAATATATTTGAAACAGGGGATCGTTCGTATGTTTTGTGATCATGACGTTATAAGACAACTTTGTCCATGACTTCCATGCAAATAATTGTACTTGCAGTGGTGCAAGGGCTGACTGAATTTTTGCCGGTTTCAAGTTCTGGGCACCTTGTTTTAGTGCCAAAATTTCTTGGTTGGCAAGATCAAGGAATAATATTTGATATTTCCGTTCACCTAGGATCACTTGCGGCTGTTTGCATCTACTTTAGAGGTGATTTAATAGAATTACTAAAGGGTGTTCCAGATCTGTTGTTTTTTAGGCCTAGAGGCAAAAGTTCAAATTTACTTTTTTTGTTAATACTAAGCACCATACCAGCGGCATTAATAGGCTTTATTAGCTCTGATTGGATTGAAAGGTATTTGAGGAACCCACTCATAATAGCTGTAACTTTAGCTTTTTATGGGGCGCTGATGTGGGTTGCCGATAAAAAAGGTAGCAAGAAAATAGCTATTCAAAATATTGGTTATTTGCAGGCTATTATTATTGGTTTTGCACAGGTACTGGCATTGATTCCTGGTACTTCTAGGTCAGGAATAACGATGACGGCAGGCTTATTCCTTGGCATGAAGAGAATAGATGCCGCAAAATTCTCTTTCTTGATGTCTATTCCAGTTATCATGCTTGCTGCTGGTTACAAAGTGTTGATTATATTTTTAAATAATATAGATGTGGCATGGAATGAATTATTTTTTGGTATGGTTATTTCACTTATTATTGCTTATTTAAGCATCGGCTTTTTCATGAAAGTTTTACAAAAAATTGGTTTGATGCCCTTTGCTGTATATAGAATTTTGCTTTCTATTTTAATTATTTGGGTGTTTTTTTAATTATTTCTATCTTGCTTTGATGTATTAATTTTTTTATTTTTTCCCCATTTGATTCTTTCCCGACGATGTTTTTAATCGGAAGCGCATTAAATGAGTCGATTATTGTATTTATAAGTAAGTTTTTTATTTTTTGATCCTGTGGTGAACTTTTATCATTTCTTTCGATAATCTCAAATACCATTAAGAGTTTTTTAAAGCGCTCTTTACGACGAAATGCATCTGTTTTATCAAGAAATGAAAGAATTTTTTCTGCATCTATATGACGTATATTTTTGTAATCTTTGTAATAGATTATTAGTTCAGCTAATTGTGAATATGTATTCGGTATTGGTAGTCTTTTTGTTAGATTCTGGATGACATTATAATGTTTTTTCTGGGTATAGTTTGTGCTACATAAATCATGATCAGTAAATAACATAACAACAAAATGCACTTCGGCTTGATTTGTAATTTCGACCGATAGCTCCAGAGCATCAAGATTGATTTCTGATTCATGTGGATTTTTTTGTGCATTACTGCTGTCTTTTGTTTTGGTGAACTCTGGATAGATACGTGACAATGCATTACATTGCTTTAGAACTCGGAAATAGATATGCGGATTAGGGTTATTTAACACCTCTTCTGTTTCTTTCCACACACGATCTGGTGCTAATTCATCAATCTCATTATTGTTTACCATGGATTCCATGAAAACCATGGTTTTTTCGGCTACTTTGAATCCATGTTGATGGTATCTTGCAGCAAATTTTGCCGTTCTTAGTACTCTAACTGGGTCCTCATTAAATGCTTCGGAAACATGTTTGAGAATTCTATTTTTGATGTCTGATAAACCGTTATATGGATCAATTATTAATCCATTTGCATCTTTTGCCATAGCATTAATCGTTAAATCTCTTCGTTTTAAATCTTCTTCTAGAGTGATATTTTTTGACGTATTGAATTTAAATCCATGATAACCAGGATGAGTTTTTTGTTCTGTTCTTGCGAGTGCATATTCTTCTTTAGTTCTGGGATGCAGGAAGATTGGAAAGTTCTTACCAACAGACTTAAATCCCTTGGTGACGAGTTCGGACGCAGATGAACCTACGATACACCAATCCCTTTCGTTTATTGGCAGGCCTAGTTGCTCATCTCTTACGGCGCCACCTACTAGATATATTTCCATTGGTGAATTATTGAATTCTAAGAATTAATGTTCGATTATCTCTTTCGAACATTAAATAAAGAATACTATTTTGTTCTGCAATTTTTTTGAGTTGCTGGATGTTTTCTACTTTCAATCTATTCACTGCAATGATTATATCTCCCTGTCGAAGACCTCTTTGTGCTGCTGCTGAATCGGGTTCAATTTCAGTTATTTCGATTCCAGGTTTATTTAATGATGAGGAAAATTGCGCCCCATTTAAGCCAGGATGAATGTCTGAACCTAGCTGTTTATTGATTATTTGTTGACCAAGTGTTGCTTCTGCTTTTAGTGTATCTGAACCCCTTATGAATTCGATGATGACAGTTTCACCAGAGCCTTTAAGACCAATTGCATTGGCTAGTTCGCGACTACTTGCTATTTTTTCATTATCCACTTTGACGATAATGTCATCTACTTTTAATTCAGCTTTTTCTGCCGCCGAGCCAGGCTCTATACCAGAAATTAATGCTCCACTTTCCGTATTTACACCTAGGATTTCAGCGCTTTCTTTATCGATTGTTTGAATGGATACACCTAGCAAACCCCTTCTAACTTCACCAAAATCTAATATTTGGCTCATTATTGATTGTGCAATCTCTGAGGGCACTGCAAAACCAATTCCGACATTTCCTCCAGATCGACTGATAATGGCTGAGTTGATACCAACTAGTTCCCCTTTCATATTGACAAGGGCACCACCTGAGTTACCTGGATTGATTGAGGCATCTGTTTGTATAAAATCTTCATAACCACTCGTGCTTATACCGGTTCTACCGAGTGCGCTCACAATACCTGATGTGACAGTATTTCCCAGGCCAAATGGATTACCAATTGCAATCACAAAGTCACCCACTTCAACATTATCTGAGTCACCTATAGTGATATCCGTGAGATCATCCGCTTCTACTTTAAGTAGAGCAATATCCGTCGCTGGATCTGAGCCAATAATTTTCGCATCCAATGTTGTTTTATTGAGTAGTGATATTTGTATTTTATCAGCACCTGAGACTACATGATGATTAGTCAATATATAGCCATTATCTGCATCTACAATCACACCAGAGCCAGCGCTTTGAACTTCTCTTTGGTTGTTTGGTGTATTTGGCGTTCCGAAAAAACGCTTGAACATTTCATCATCATAGGGTGAGCGAGTTTGAATGGTTTGACTTACCCTAATATTGACAACTGCAGGGGCTACTTTTTTAACTAAAGGTGCGAGACTGGTAATTATCTCCCCTGCATCATTTTTTGGAAGAGCCGCAAAACTTAATGTTGTAATTAGACACAAAATTAAAGTTTGTGTAATTTTATTACGAATGCGCATCTTTGATTCCTTGTATTATGTGATTGCTTTGCTGTATTAAATATATATTAAATTTACATAAAAATAATTAATGTTTTTTACATTTCATTAAATTTTTGGATTCCGATCATTTGACATGTGTCCTTTTTTTTGAAATTCAAGAGTGGCTGTAGTTTCATGTGTTTCCATCATAAATTACAATAATTTAGCCATTTTTATAGTTTTTTTGACCACTATATATTGATTATTGAATTTTTTTTTTAAATTTATGAAATAAAAATTTTACTATAAAATTTAATAACTTATTTTTTTATAAATTTATAAGTCATTGTTTTAAATACATATTTTAATAAATAGAATTTACTAAAATATCACTTAACATGGTTGCTTTGGAAGAAAAGTTGGGTTAAGTTACACACAACATGTTGTGTTTTGTATTCATGCAATAAAAATACATAAATTGTTACTGGTAAATTTATATTTGTCGCTTAATTTAAGGATATCTAATCGATATGGGATCTGCAGTAAATAACAGTATGGCTCCAACAACATCATCAATTGTGGAGCTACAGTCAACTTCGTTTGATATTTGGAAAACTAAATATCAGTTAACCGCTAAAGATGGCTCTAAAGTAGATAAAAATATTGATGATACATATATTCGATTAGCTCGTGCGCTTTCTGATGTAGAAGCTGAACCAAATCGACAAAAATATTTTGATGAATTTTTATGGGCACTTCGAAGTGGCGCTATTCCCGCCGGAAGGATTGTTTCTAATGCCGGTGCCGGTGAACATAAACCCGCGACCTCTACTATTAATTGTACGGTTTCAGGAACTGTGTCTGACTCTATGGATAATATTTTAGATAAAGTCCATGAAGCAGGTTTGACCTTGAAAGCAGGTTGCGGTATTGGTTATGAATTCTCAACTCTTCGCCCTAAAGGGGCATATGTATCTGGCGCTGGTGCCTACACGTCGGGACCACTATCCTTCATGGATATATATGACAAAATGTGTTTTACCGTTTCATCGGCCGGTGGAAGACGTGGTGCTCAGATGGGTACTTTTGATATAAGTCATCCAGATATTGTTGAATTTATTCGTGCTAAGCGTGAAGACGGTAGATTAAGACAATTTAATCTCTCTTTATTGATAACTGAAGAATTTATGGAGGCAGTTAAGAATAATGAAGATTGGAGTCTTGCTTTTCCAATCACTCAAAAAGAGTTAGATGAGGACGGTCTAGATATTAATGATGACTCGTTATTTGTTTGGCGTGAATGGCCAGAACTGAATAAGTATATTGTTAACACTGAAGGGCTTGTGGCTTGTAAAATATATAAGAATATGCCGGCCCATCGAGTTTGGGACATTATCATGTCATCAACTTATGATTTTGCAGAACCAGGATTTGTACTTATTGATAAAGTTAACCAAATGAATAATAACTGGTTTGATGAAAACATAAGGGCAACAAATCCTTGTGGTGAACAACCATTACCCCCATATGGTTCTTGTCTTCTTGGCTCTGTCAACCTAACAAAATTTATAATTAACCCTTTTACAGATGAAGCGAAATTTGACTGGGAAGAATTCAAGAAAGTGGTGAAATTATTTACCAGAATGCTTGATAACGTAGTAGAGATAAATGGATTGCCACTTTCTAAGCAACGCGATGAGATTAATCGTAAGCGTCGGCATGGTATGGGCTTTCTTGGTTTAGGCTCGACAATCACAATGTTGTGTATGAAATATGGAGATTCGGATTCTGTTGATTTTACGAAAGAGGTCTCAAAACAGTTAGCTATAGCAGGATGGGAAGCTTCTTTGGAGTTATCGCAAGAAAAAGGCCCAGCACCAATAATGAATGAAGATTTTGTGGTTACGCAAGAGATGCTCTCCAAGCGACCTGAGATGGTGAGTGATGGGTATAAAATAGATGATAAAATTAAAGGTCGTATTCTACATAGCCGTTACAGTCACTATATGAAACGAGTTGCAGAAGTAGAGCCGGAACTCGTGGAAAAGCTAGCAGATGTTGGATCACGCTTTACTCACCATAGTTCTATTGCACCTACAGGAACTATCGCACTGTCTCTGGCTAATAATGCGAGTAATGGAATTGAACCAAGTTTTGCGCACCATTATTTTCGTAATGTGATCCGAGAGGGCAAAAAGACAAAAGAAAAAGTTGATGTTTTTTCGTTTGAGTTATTGGCTTATAGAGAGCTTGTTAATAAAGATGCCATGCCATTTCTGGATGACAAAAATGACAAAAATAAACTCCCTGATTATTTCCTAACTGCCGATAATATCACTCCAAAAGAGCATGTTGATATACAGGCAGCAGCCCAGTATTGGATTGATTCATCCATATCAAAAACAGCAAATGTCCCCACGGATTATCCGTATGAAGATTTTAAGGATATCTACTTATATGCCTATGAGCAGGGCTTAAAAGGCTGTACAACGTTTCGTTTTAATCCTGAGGCTTTTCAAGGTGTTCTAGTGAAAGAAGAAGATTTAAAAAATACGTCATATATCTTCAATTTAGAGGATGGAAGTGAGATCGAGCTCAAAGGAGATGAGGACATTGAGTATGATGGAGAAATTCATTCAGCCGCAAACTTATTTGATGCGTTAAAAGAAGGCTATTACGGTAAATTTTAATTTCGATTTGTGAAGTAATGGTTGTCATGCATTTTATAAAAGGAAAAAGATAGATAAATGAAGAAAATTGATAAAAAAATTATTGGTTATTCGGTCAAAGATATTTCGAAAAATGATAAGACCGATTCAAAAAAAGTAGAGAGCTCAGATTCATCGAATGAGAGTGCTGATGTGATTCGTATGCATGAAAAGCTTGAGCGACCAGAGATGTTGATAGGCTCTACTTATAAAGTAAAAACTCCAATTTCTGATCACGCAATGTACGTGACAATTAACGATATAGTTCTTAATCAAGGTACTAAGCATGAAAAAAGAAGACCTTTTGAGATTTTTATAAACTCAAAAAACCTAGATCATTATCAATGGATTGTTGCACTTACAAGAATTATTTCAGCTGTATTTAGGAAGGGCGGGGATGTTACATTCTTGGTCGATGAGCTGAAGGCGGTGTTTGATCCAAGAGGCGGCTATTGGCAGACGGGCGGAAAGTATATGCCTTCTATTATTGCTGAACTAGGATATATAGTTGAAAAGCATTTAATCTCAATTGGGTTGCTCAAGAAAATGGAACTTGATGATCACCAAAAAGAATTGATTAAACAAAAGCGTGAAGAATTTGAGAATTCAAAGAAGCAACAAGACGCATTTTCTCAAACTGAGTATCCTGAAGGCGCTCAATTATGTGTTAAATGTAATGATACGGCTGTTATAATGATGGATGGATGTATGACCTGTCTTGCCTGTGGCGACTCTAAGTGCGGGTAGTATTTCTTGGTTACTCAGATTTTCGATATAAGACCTCTTGAACTGATTTGCACGATTTTTTCGTTTTGTTAATAATCTGTTGTGGTTCACTCTATTAATAATATACCTACGATTGCCTATATGATCATTGCTTGTAAAATGCATGATCTTGATGCTGTTTATAAATAAACCCAATCATTTGGTGTCGAGATTCAACAACCACCAGAGGTGTATATGAGCTTCGCATTATCTGAGGCTCGTTTATTTATAATAAAAGATCCGGATGGTTTTATGATTGAGATATTTGAGCAATTAAGTGCTTTTAATCACCCAATATGAGTAAATTTCTTTTGATCATTTTATCGGGTTATTTATTATTTATCTTGTAGTAACATAGAAAGATGTTAAATATACCTGATTTTTCTAAAACAAAGATTTTCGTTATGGGTGACGTGATGCTTGATCGTTATCTTTTTGGCTTGACCGATCGTGTTTCTCCCGAAGCTCCGGTCCCTATTGTTAGTATTAATGAAACAGATGAACGCCCTGGTGGGGCAGCTAATGTAGCATTAAATCTCAGTAAGATAGGGGTGCAGACAAGTTTATTTGGGGTTATAGGTGGTGATGCAGAAGGGGAGCTGTTAGAAAATTTATTAACTGCTGAAAATATTAAATGTAATCTAAAGAAGATTAAAGATTTAAACACTACAACAAAGACGAGAATACAAAGTCGTGGTCAGCAATTAATCCGTTTCGATAAGGATTCTTCCATTGAAAAAGAGCAATCCTTTGAAATAGAAGTTAATAAAAATCTTTCAGGAATAGATGCAGTCATTATTTCAGACTATGCCAAAGGAGTGACTTCAGCAATTGCCGATATAATTAATGTATGTCATGCCAATGATATTCTCATGTTGGTTGACCCTAAAGGTTTGGATTTTGGAAAGTATGCAGGTGTAGATATCTTAACTCCTAACCAGGCTGAATTCGAGGCCATTGTTGGAAAATGTGACTCGGATGAATTATTGGTTGAAAAAGCTCTAGAAATGATAAAAGATTTAAATCTAAAGGCTTTATTGATCACACGAAGCAACAAAGGTATGTTATTAGCAAGGAGTGATGGCGCGCATAATTTTTTGGATACGAAGGCACGCGATGTCTTTGATGTTACCGGCGCTGGAGACACTGTTATTGCTATTTTTGCCGCCGCCCTTGCCACTGGTGTGGATATTTTGAATGCTGCAAAATTAGCGAACCTGGCGGCTGGAGTTGTGGTTGGCAAAATCGGAGCGGCTTATGTTAATCAAAGAGAGTTACAAAATCAATTATCAAAGTCTTCAGGGTTTAATCAAGGAGTTCAATCATTAGCTCAACTAGAGAAATTGATTAATCTTAGTCGTCGTAACTCTGAAAAAATTATCATGACTAACGGCTGCTTTGATATATTGCATGCTGGGCATATTGCTTATTTAGAGGAAGCAAAGGCTTTGGGGGATAAATTAATTGTAGCTGTAAACGATGATAATTCAGTTAGGCAGTTAAAAGGATCAAAACGACCCATTAATTCTCTAGATGATCGAATGAGAGTATTGAGTGGATTGACCTCCGTAGATTGGGTGATTTCATTTTCTGAGGATACACCGATTAACCTAGTAGAAATCTTGCAACCTGATCTTTTAGTAAAGGGTGGGGATTATCAAATAGATGAAGTTATTGGCGGTAAAGAGGTGATTAAGAATGGAGGAGATGTAAAGATATTGAGTTTCAAAAAGGGTTTCTCATCCACCTCAATTATTGAGAAACTTAAAAATTGAAGTAGGATACTGATTATGATGACTTTTCGGCTAACCACCTAGCTCTAATGGTAAAAGCATTGATACCCTTTATTTATGCAATAGTCACTTATTTTTTATTGCCCGTATATATATTATTTTGGGTAGTAAAAAGTATTCTCAATAAAACTTATTGGGATCGAATTGGACAAAGATTTGGCTGGGGTTATCCTACTCTAGATTCAAATGTTATATGGATTCATGCAGTTTCAGTGGGTGAGGTTCAAGCGACGATACCCTTAGTCGCTGCATTAAAAGTCCGTTTTCCTGAAAAAAAGGTTGTCATTACTACCGTTACGCCGACCGGTTCAGAGCAAGTGAAAAAGATATATAAGAATCAGGTTATTCATTGCTATATTCCTTTTGAAATTTTATTTGCCGTAAGAAATTTTTTTAATGCGATTAAACCTTCCATAGCTTTAATAATGGAAACTGAAATTTGGCCTAATTTATATAATGAATGTGGCCAAAGAAATATATCACTCGTCCTTGTCAGTGCTAAAATTTCAACCAAGTCATTAAAAAATTACAAACGTTTATTGCCGCTTTTTCGTGAAACTTTATCTCATGGAATTTTGATTGCAGCACAGACTAAAATTGATGCAGAGAGATTTATGGCACTAGGTGCCGATAAAAGTAAAACATGGGTAATGGGAAATATAAAATTTGATTTTAATTTACCTCCTGATATGGGAATTCGAGGTATTAATTTTCGTTATGATAATTTTCAAGATAGACCCGTCTGGATTGCTGCCAGTACCCACGAGGGTGAAGAAGAGCTTATCTTGAATGCGCATAAAAAAATCTTGAAAAAAGTAAACAATATGCTACTCATTCTTGTTCCAAGACATCCAGAAAGATTTATAAAAGTTGAGCAATTATTAGAAAAAGATCACTGGAAGTATGTTTCACGAACAACTGGCGAGGTTGTCAATAAATCTTGCAAAGTCTTTCTTGGAGATACGATGGGAGAGCTACTGCTGTTCTATTCTGCTAGTGATATTTCCTTTGTTGGTGGAAGCATGATTCCTGTGGGTGGGCATAATCTTCTTGAACCAGCTTCGCTAGGATTGCCAGTTTTGACTGGAACATACATGTTTGATCAGAAGGAAATGACAGATTTACTTATAAAAGA
This sequence comes from Woeseiaceae bacterium, assembly GCA_028822065.1. Lineage (GTDB taxonomy): Bacteria > Pseudomonadota > Gammaproteobacteria > Steroidobacterales > Woeseiaceae > SP4260. The sequence continues at coordinate 20,115 of JAPKEL010000014.1, forward strand.
AGGCGCCGCAATTATTGTAAAAAATGAATCTGATTTAGCTGAAAAAATTGTTTTTTATCATCTTAATGAAGAGAAATGCGAGATTATTGGTAAAAAAGCACAAAATATTGTTCTTAAAAATAAAGGGGCCTTGACTAGTCTTATGGAACGGTTGGATTTACTTCTAAGTGATGAGCTTATATAAACCTTTTTATTAATTAGATTTATTGATAATTTCTTCTGGTGAAGCTCTTTCCTTGAGCCAATTATCAATTTCTTCTATATCCTGCACGCGAAGACTCCCTGCAGCTTTCTTAAGACGAAATACATTTGCAATATAATCGTAACGACTTTTTGCATGATTTTGATTAGCAGTCTCAAGCGCAAATTGGGAGTTTAGAACATCTACGATAGTTCTCGTTCCAACCTCAAACCCTGCTTGAGTAGCTTCAAGGGCTGTTTTACTTGATTTGACTGCTTGACCTAGAGCTTTCACTCTACTTATTTCTGATGTAACGCCCAGAAATGTGTCTCTGGTCTCTCTTTCAGTTTCCCTGGCAACTCTTTGTAGTTTTTCTCTGCTTGCCCTATGAAGATAGACAGCTTCTTGTACTTTAGAGGAGGTTCTTCCGCCCGAGTATATTGGTACAGAAAGTTGCATCATGACCGAGTCATTCTGGTTGCTCGAAGAAAGATTTGGAAAATTAATATAATTTCTAATTTGATCTTCAATATCGTTATCCTGACCGCCAATATTTGCAACAATATTTAAGGAAGGGTAATGACCGGTTCTTTGAAAGGAGATTTCATGTCTGGCTATTTCTTCATCAAAACGATTTGATATTAATCGGAGGTTTTGTTGCATTGCCAAGGCTATCCATTCATCTTCAATTGCTGGTTCTGGGGATTTCAGAGGGAGCGTATCATCTGGTGCATTTAGTTTGGGTAGATAGGCTCCAGTAATTTCTCTTAGTAATTCCCGCGAAGTGGCTAGAAATCGTTTTGCATTTATTTCACTTGCCACACTTTGATCGTAGGCTGCTTGTGATTCTTGCACAGCAGTTATCGCTATTAGGCCAACTTCATATCGCTGTTTTGCTTGTTCTAACTGACGTGCAATAGATAATTTATTGCTGTGTATAGATACTAAATTGTCTTCTGCGGCGAGTACACCTAAATACTTAGTAACAACTCTGATAATGAGATCTTGTTGTTGTATTTCATAGTCTATTTCAGCTTTAGCTGAACGCTTACCAGCTTGTTTGAGCCCAACCCACCTATCCCATTGAAAGAGAGTTTGTGTTAATTGAAGTTGCCAGCCTGAGCTGACATTTTTTGATTGCGAGTTAACTGTCGCTATACTTCCAGCTGCTCCTGCTTCAACTGATGAACCATCAAAATTATTTATGGAATAACGACTACCAACACTTAACTCAGGGAGAAGCCAACTTCTTGCTTGTATTTCACCTTCTAGTGCGGCGAGGCGTCTTGATTCTGCCTCATGAATCATTGGGTCACTCTGTAATGCTCTTTGGTAGACTTCAAGAAGAGAAGCTGAATAAGATATTTGCATTATCAAGAAAGAGAATAGTGTTGAAATTGCAATTTTGAATAAAAAATTAATTTTCATAGTTGTCAGAGTTTAATTGATCTTTAGTCATTTAAGAATTTATACAGAGTTTTTTTTGTTTCGTCATGTTTCTTAGGGCAATGCTCTAGGATCGATCGATCGAGATATTCTGCCCAATCATGAATCCCACCCTCTATATTAGCAACCACAAGAAATGAATTTTCAAGCAATAAATTCGCAACTTTTGCACTTCTGATGCCACTATGACAAATGACAGCAATTGAATGAGAAGGATTTAATTCAATTAATCTTTCTTTTACATCATTAATTGGTATGTTTATAGAGCCTGGAATATTAGCAATTTCTATTTCCCAGGGTTCCCGCACATCCATCAATTGCCAGTTAGTATTTTTATTTTTTAACTCAAGGTATTCCTGAGGTGATAATTTTTTATACAATGTTATTCCAGATTTTATCTGCAAGAAATAATAGTTAATCTTAGCAGAATAATGACAATTAGTTTTTTTTTAGGATTAAAATTTTGATAAGAAAAGTAAAGAAATAATTATGCTTAGTTTTTTTCTAACTAAGCACTCAATAAAAAACCGCCTATCACTAGGCGGTTTTAATTTATTAAAAATGTTGTAATATTGCGTGCTACATTAATGGAACGATAAGCAATGCAACAATATTAATTATTTTAATAAGTGGATTGATAGCTGGTCCAGCAGTATCTTTATATGGGTCACCCACTGTGTCACCAGTGACAGCAGCTTTATGAGCATCAGATCCTTTTCCTCCGCAGTTTCCATCTTCGATATATTTTTTCGCGTTATCCCATGCACCACCGCCGGTAGTCATTGAGATTGCCAAAAATAGACCGGTAATGATGGTTCCCAGCAGAACACCACCGAGAGCTTTTGGACCTAGTATCAATCCCACTGCGACCGGCACCAGAATTGGAAGTAATGATGGTACTATCATTTCCTTGATTGCAGCTTTTGTAAGGATATCAACTGCACGACTATAATCTGGTTTTCCGCTTCCATCCATTATTCCAGGGATTTCTTTGAACTGTCGCCTGACTTCCGTTACAACCTCACTTGCTGCTCTACCAACTGCTTCCATAGCCATTGAAGCAAAAAGGAAGGGAACTAAGCCACCTAAGAACAATCCAATAATCACAAGATGGTCAGACAAATCAAAATTAACTGAAATATTGGCTGCTTCTAATGCATTGGTGTAATCGGCAAATAATACGAGTGCAGCTAATCCAGCAGACCCAATCGCATATCCTTTGGTTACAGCTTTTGTAGTATTACCAACAGCATCAAGTTGATCAGTTATGGTTCTAACTTCTGATGGCAATTCTGACATTTCAGCTATACCACCAGCATTATCGGTAATTGGACCGAAAGCATCGAGCGCTACTATCACCCCAGTCATTGAAAGCATTGAAGTGGCTGCAATTGCAATATTATAAAGCCCTGCCATTGAATCACCTTCAGGTGCCAGAGCAAAGGCACCCCATATGCTTGCACAAACAGCAATTACAGGCATTGCGGTAGCTTTCATTGAAATACCCAAGCCAGCAATAATGTTTGTGGCATCACCTGTTTGAGATGCTTTAGCAATTGTCTTAACTGGTGAATATTCTGTGCTAGTGTAGTATTCAGTGATGATGACCATTGCAGCGGTCAGAGCAAGACCTATAAGAGCTGAACCATATATTCCTGAAGCATTTCCTGTTGCCATCATCATCATATTAGTGATGGGATAAAATACGATTGCAGCGAGTAATGCTGACACTATCATACCTTTATAGAGCGCCCCCATTACTTTACCGCCATCCGAGGTACGGACAAAAAATGTTCCAATGATTGAGGCCACAATAGATACTGCACCTAGAACTAATGGATATAGAACCATTGCATTACCATACTGTGATACAAGCAAAGAACCCAATAACATAGTTGCTATTATGGTTACGGCATAGGTTTCAAAGAGATCAGCTGCCATGCCTGCACAATCACCAACATTGTCACCCACGTTATCTGCAATTACACCAGGATTTCTTGGGTCATCTTCTGGAATTCCAGCCTCAACTTTACCTACGAGATCCGCACCAACATCTGCACCTTTTGTAAAAATGCCACCACCTAGTCGAGCAAAAATTGATATTAATGAACCACCAAAAGCCAGTCCAATTAATGAATGAATGGCTTTTTCTGACTCCATGCCCATATTCATAAGGATAAGATAATAACCAGCTACTCCAATTAACCCGAGTCCCACTACCAATAAGCCAGTTATTGCGCCACCTCGGAATGCGATATTCAAAGCTGGATTAACCCCAATTCTAGCAGCTTCTGCAGTTCTTACATTCGCTCGAACTGATACAAACATGCCTATATATCCAGCTAATCCAGAAAATACCGCCCCAATGGCAAAACCGATACCCGTAGGTAAATCGATAAAATAAGCCAATAAAGCAAAAAGCACGACGCCTACTACACCGATTGTATAGTATTGTCGGTTCATATATGCGTTAGCACCTTCTTGAATAGCTTGCGCGATTTCCTGCATGCGCTCATTTCCAGCGGGCTGCTTAACTATCCATCGTGCTGATATAGCACCATAAATTATTGCTAATGCACCAGCTGATATAGCCAACCACAGAGCAAAGTTATCCGTCATTGTTGTTCTCCCAGTATTTTTTTACAGAATGTATAATATTGTTTTAGATTATTCACACTTAAAACTTGGTTGCGAATAATATGCTTATTAATTTTTTCGCACGCAATCATACCACAAAATTATTACTTAATAGCTTTGGAACAGAGATATTCTTAAGTTGTATTTTTTTTGGCAACCCCTCGTTATATGGAGGGTAATCTTCGCCTTGTATAAGTGGTAACAAATAGCGTCTGCATGCAGGTGTTATTGAAAAATTATCTTTTGCGATAAATCGTTTAGGTAGCATCTTTTCTTTATTAGCCACTCTGGATAAAGCGACTTGATCAATTTTCCATTTATATGGTTTGTCTGATATTCGTTTGATTATTGGCATCATCGCAGTTTGACCTTTTATAGCCATTTCTACCGCCGCTTTTCCAACCGCATAAGCCTGTGTGACATCAACCGCAGAAGCGAGATGTCTTGCTGAGCGCTGAAGGTAATCGGCAATAGCATAATGATACTTGAACCCAAGATTTTGTGAGATCATTTCAGCTAAAACAGAAGCAACACCTCCCAGTTGAGCATGACCAAAAGCATCTTTAGTTCCTGTTTCAGCTAAGAATTTTCCATTGGCGTAGCGAGCGCCTTCGCTCGCTACAATGACACAGTAATCATGCTGTTTAACGCATGCTTTGACATGCTTTAAAAAAACCTGTTTATTAAAGGCTACCTCTGGAAATAAAATAATATGCGGCGCATCATCAGGGTGTTTTTTTGCTAAACCACCTGCAGCAGCGATCCATCCTGCATGCCGACCCATTACCTCCATTATGAAGACTTTTGTAGAAGTTTTTGACATAGAGATAACATCCATAGCAGCTTCTTGGGTGGACACGGCAACGTATTTTGCTACTGATCCAAAACCTGGGCAGTTATCAGTAACAGGAAGATCATTATCAACAGTTTTAGGAATACCAAGGCATGTGACTGGGTAACCCATTGTTTTGCTAATTTGCGATACTTTATGGGCGGTGTCCATGGAATCATTTCCACCATTATAAAAAAAATACCCAATATTATGTGCTTTGAATACTTCAATTAAACGCTCATATTCCAGACGATTTTCTTTGAAACCTTTTAATTTATATCGAGCTGAGCCGAAAACACCACCTGGAAGATACCTAAGGCTTGCTATGGTTTTTTTGGATTCAAGATTTGTATCTATCATGTCTTCTTGCAGCGCACCAATAATTCCATTTTTCCCCGCATAAATATTCGAGATAAAATCTTTATGGCATCTAGCTGTTTCAATAACGCCACAAGCAGTAGCATTGATTACAGCAGTTACTCCTCCAGATTGGGCATAAAATGCATTCATAGCAGTCATACTTTCACCTAAAATTATTATAAATTGGCAAGAATGATAACTTAAACTTAACCGATCGTCACCGTTAGCCTAATTTTTTGGATTGACCATTAGATAGATTATCGGTAATTTTACTCGCCAGTATGTTGTGTATGATATTTTGAGATAAGGATAAGTAATGAGAATTGTTTTATTAGGTGCCCCTGGTTCCGGGAAAGGAACTCAGGCCCAAAGATTAATGGATGATAAGAGTATTCCTCAAATCTCTACTGGTGATATGTTGCGTGCTGCCGTAAAAGCAAAATCTAGCTATGGACTTCAAGCCAGAGAAGTCATGGATTCGGGAAGACTTGTCTCAGATGAAATAATGATTGGTATTATTAGCGAACGTCTCTTGGAAGTCGACACCGATCAAGGATTTATACTTGATGGCTTTCCAAGAACAACCAAGCAAGCAGAAGACTTGCATACATTATTGCAAAAAATAGAAAAGCCATTAGATCAAGCGATATTAATGGATGTTGATCATGAGATATTAATGAAGCGTATTGTGGGAAGAAGAACATGTTCAATTACCGGTAAATTATTGAATATTTATTTTTCCCAAAAAGAGGAGCTAGATGCATGTATTAAAGCTGGCGGTGAATTAATTAAGAGAAAAGATGATAATGAGGATACTATTCGTAATCGATTAGAGGTATACCAAGATCAGACGGAACCATTAATAGCTTATTATCTTGAAAGGGATCAATTAAAGAAAGTTAATGCTATGGGTACTATGGATGAGGTATATCAGCGATTAATTAGTATCTTGTGATTAAGGCAATTGAATTTATTTTAATGTTAATTCATTAAATCGAGTAATTTACTTCCTACTATATTTTTTCTCCATCCATTGCTCACACGAGAATTTAAATTCCCGCGTACCAAGGATTTTAACTCTTTTTTGGATGCCAGAATTTCTGGATAAATATTAAGCTTCTGACTCTCTTCTTTAATGATTTTTGACATTTCGGTTACAATTTTTCTCTGTTGCTCGGTTATTTTTAGTTTTGCGATGTATTGTTCATTGTTATTTGATGCAGCTTTCAATAAATTAAGTATCTCTTCGCCGGAGTGATTGATAACAGATGCTGATAAATTTTTAATTTTCCTAAGGTCATTTATCTCCTGTATCTTTGAGGTTACAATGTCCAGTAATACCTTATCACTCAAAACCCATTTTCTCGGTAAATTTTTAATTATTGCGCGCGTTTCTCTCCATTCAGCAATAAGATAAGCTGCTTTTTTTTCTTTACCTGAGAGATAATGAATTGCTTTGATTTTATCTGCAGCAATACTTGCCGATGGTTTATAAATATCTTTATTGATTAATTTATTCGAATCTTCTTCAGCCCAAGCTAATCGACCTAGTTTTTGAAGTTTTTCAGTCAGTAGTTGATGTGATTCGAGTAAATATTCAACATCTTCGGCTGCATAATTGAGCATTTCTTTGGTAAATGGTCTTTTTGACCAATTAGCTCGAGTTTGATTTTTTTCTAAAATTACTCCGAAGAGATTTTCTACTAAAGTGGCATAACCCAATTGTGGCGGATGGCCAAGAATACCTGCAGCGATTTGCGTATCGAAAAGATTAACTGGTAATACATTCGCGGTTTGGTAAATTACCTCAAGATCTTGTCTTGCCGAATGTATTATCCATCCTTTATTAGAAGCTGATTCCCAGAATCTTTTTAGTTCTAGATTGAGTATTGTATCAATACAATATATTGATTCAGGCAAGCCAACTTGTATGAGGCATAACTGTGCAAAAAAAGTTTTTTCCCTCATAAACTCAGTATCAATGGCAAGATAGTCTTCAAACTCGATACTCTTGATTGCTTCTAAGCTTATATTTGACTCAAATAGTTGAGATTTAATCATGTTAAGAAAAAAGATTTTTAATTATTTTTGGCAACATATCATGAGATAATACGCCAATTAGTTTTAAATGTTTGAGAAAAGAATGAGGCAATTAATACAGAATTTTTTAGATATGATTATGCTACGAAAAGGAGCTGATGCAATTCCATCCTCTTGGTTGGTTTTAATTTTTTCATTAGTACTATTATTTATTTCCTCCTTAGGAGTATTATTTTTAGTTGATAGCTCACCTAATCAGAGGCCATGGATTAATTATTTGGGTTATTTTCTGGGTATTTTTTTTTATAGTTTAATTTTAATTAGTTATGGTTTCTTTGGACGTATACTGCAAACGATTAGCGCTATTATTGCTTGTGGATCATTAATTACCATTATGTTCGTACTTGAGTTTATTCTCTTTGCCCCTTTTATAGGAAGTAATCTTGCTGGGTTATTGGCAAGTTTTATTATGTTATGGTCGGTACCTGTTGAAGGGCATATAATTAGCTCTGCCATAGAAAGGACCCGTTTTTTAGGCATTATTATTGCTATCATAGCGTTACTCCTTCAGTTTCTATTTCAGGCCTATATGTTGAATTACTTGGAAATAATCAGTTAAAAGTACATGCATATTCATATACTTGGAATTTGCGGAACATTCATGACTGGAATTGCATCTATGGCCCAAACTATGGGTCATCAAGTTACCGGTAGCGATCAAAATTTTTACCCACCCATGAGTGATGCTCTTAAGCGTTTAAATATTGACGTTGACGAAAATTATGATGCTTCGCAATTGGATAGACGTCCAGATTGCTTAATAGTGGGTAATGTAATGAGTCGAGGGCATCCTGTTATTGAATCGATGTTGGATAAGAAAGTACCATTTAAATCAGGCCCAGAATGGCTCTCAGAGAATATTCTAAATGACCGTTTTATTATTGCCGTGTCAGGAACGCACGGTAAAACAACTACCACAAGCATGCTGTCATGGATACTGGAAGATAATGGTTATTCACCAGGCTATTTGATAGGAGGAATTCCAAATAATTTTAATGCATCAGCAAGAATTGGTGACTCAAACTATTTTGTTATTGAAGCGGATGAATATGATACGGCTTTTTTTGATAAACGACCTAAATTTCTTCATTACCAGCCAAATATTACTATCATGAATAATTTAGAATTTGATCATGCTGATATATACAAGAATATAGATGAAATAAAATGGCAATTTCATCAATTGGTTAGGATTATCCCCAAATCAGGTAAAATAATTTTTAATGGCGCCGATGAAAATATTCACGATGTAATAAAATTAGGTAGCTGGACACCAACAGAGACTTTTGGTCTTAAGGGCAGTCATGATTGGCTTGGAAGCAAGGTTGATAATAATACCATCTCCATTAAACATAATAATGCTGATTCTGCTACTGGTGCATGGGAAATGAGCGGTTCTTATAATATTGAAAATGCCTTAGCTGCGATTGCTGCGGCAAACTCAATAGGCATTAAACCTTCAAGTTCTCTAGAGTCATTGGCAAGCTATAAAGGGGTAAGAAGACGTTTGGAGCAGTTAGTAACTATTTCGAACGTCACAATTTATGATGATTTTGCTCACCATCCAACATCAATTCGAAAAACCATTGAAGGTCTGCAAGAGGATCATTGTTTTAAGCGTATTATTGTAGCAATAGAGTTGCGATCGAATACCATGCTATCGGGCCTACATAATCTTGCATTATTGGAATCAACCAAAGATGCTGATTGTATTATTTTTTTTCAATCTACTAAAATTAAGAGCTCACTTGAAAGCGAAGATTTATTTCATAAAAACAACATACAGATGTTTCATGATACTGAGGCATTGGTAGTGAAACTCATCTCTTTAGTGAGAGAGGGCGATGCATTAATTTTTATGAGTAATGGAGATTTTCATGGAACAAAAGAATCATTGATTAAAAAATTAAAATTAAAAAATTTAAACAATTGATTGTTATAACCTTATCTAAATTATGGATTAAAATGAATATACCTTTATTTCCTTTACAAACTGTATTATTCCCCGGTGGGCCACTATCACTAAGAATATTTGAAAGACGATATTTGGATATGATAAGCGAGTGTTTGAGATCCAACCAACTATTTGGAATCGTACTCAACAATCAACTACCAAATTCCGATGAATTTTTTTTTGTAACATGGGAACATTAGCTCAAATTGTTGATTGGGATCAGGGTACTGATGGGGTGCTAGGTCTAAAAGTGATCGGTAATGATCGATTTTTACTAGCCAATTATGATCAAGATGAGAATGGCTTGAATATTGGTGAGGTACAGGTAATAGAATCTGAAAAGAAGTTATTATTACCCGAGGAATATATAACGCTATCATCAATACTAAAAAGTATTCTCGATGAGTTTTCAGAATTATATGCATCAGTTAAAAAAGATTTCAATGATGCTTCCTGGGTTGGCTATAGATTAGCTGAAATACTTCCTATTGAATTATCTCAAAAACAAATATATCTTGAAATTGAGGAGCCATTCGATAGATTAGAATTATTAAATACGTTTATGAAAGCCAATCAAGAATTTTTAACATTGCCTAAAAACTCAACTCTTCAATGAAGAAAGTACTTTCTCAGTAGCCTCTAGTGTTATATTGATTTCTTTATCTGTATGCGCTGAAGAGATAAACCCAGCCTCAAAGGCCGAAGGCGCCAGATAAATATTTTCTGTTAACATCCCATGAAAAAAACGTTTAAATAAACCAATGTCTGATTTGATAATATCATTGTAATTCTTTATTGGACCATTTTGATTGAAGGTAAAACCAAACATACCTCCAAGATGGGTGACCTCAAGTGGCAGGTGAAATTTTTTAGCTATCTCAGACATTCCGGTCATTAAGGTTGAGCATTTTAAATCAAGAGACTTATAAAAATCTTTTCCTTCTATTGATTCTAGAGTAACCAGTCCAGCCACCATCGCAATAGGATTTCCCGATAGCGTCCCTGCCTGATAAACAGGACCTTCGGGAGCTAAATGAGACATAATTTCTTGCCGGCCACCGAATGCTGCAGCTGGAAGTCCACCTCCAATTATTTTTCCTAATGTTGTGATATCTGGTTTAATGTCATAGATTGATTGAGCGCCACCTTTAGCCACACGAAAACCCGTCATAACTTCATCGAAAATTAGAACAGCATTAGATAACAAGCATTCTTCTTTTACAGTTTCTAGGAAACCAGGAATTGGTTTAATCATATTCATATTACCAGCAATGGGTTCTATTATTACGCAGGCAATCTTATCTTTCATTATTCTAAAAGTGTTTATAACACTTTCAATATCATTGAATGGTAAGGTAATTGTGTGCTTCGCAAGGGAGGATGGTATTCCAGGAGAGCTCGGAACGCCATGAGTTAAGGCGCCAGAACCGGCTTTTATGAGGAGCGAATCTGAGTGACCATGATAACAACCTTCGAATTTTATAATGATATCTTTTTTGGTGTAACCACGTGCAAGGCGAATAGCACTCATCGTTGCTTCGGTACCCGTGCTCACCATGCGAACTCGCTCAATAGAAGGCATAAATTGACATACTTTTCTGGCCAATCTTGTTTCAATGGTTGTAGGTGCTCCGAAACTTAAACCATCGTTTACGGCTTCTTTTATGGCATTAATAACCGGTGGAAATGCATGCCCAAGAATTAAAGGGCCCCATGAACCTACATAATCAATCATTTCCCGATTATCTTCAGTTTTGATCCAAGCACCTTTTCCGGATTTAAAGAAAACGGGGTCCCCACCAACACCACCAAAGGATCTGGCGGGTGAATTCACGCCACCGGCAATTACTTCTTTTGCTTCTTCAAATAAGGTCATATCTTTTATTTAACCTAAAGTTCAATAATTATATTAAAAAATATAATTTTAATTGAATATATCATTTTCAAGCCATATAACTTCTGTCTTAATTGAGCCATCTTGGCATAATTGAATTCTTCTATAACCTGGAGGAAGACTATCCATCGAAAATGTTTCTGATTTTGGTTTGAATTGCCTACAAGTTGATGGTGTACCAATAATTTCGATATCATTGTATCTCATTTCGATGCTTTGATGGATATGACCACAAAATATTGCCCTAATATTTTTATATTTTTTTACGATATTAAAAAATTCAATTTTATTTTTTAAGCCAATCTCATCCATCCATTTACTGCCAATATCCAGTGGATGATGATGTAAATAAATCATAATATGCTCATGATCATTAGTATTTATGGTTAATTCCAATCTGTCGAGTTCATGCTTGCTTAGGTAACCTTTTGGGCTGCCCTCAATACTGCTATCAAGACCTATGATTAACCAGTTTTGTTTAATTTTATTTTCGCAACAAAAAAACAATGAATCGGGCAGCGTTGATTGCATTTTATTTCTTGTATCGTGATTCCCGGGGATACAAAAAACTGGTGAGTTATCTAATTGCAGTAATCTATAGAAATTTTCATAAGATTTTTCATGATTATCATTAGTTAGGTCACCAGTTGCAATAATCATATCAAAATTCCATAGCGAACTTTTGATATGATTAATGACAGCATTTAATGATTGGTATGGATTTATACCTTTAAATTTATCATTTTGGCTCGCAAGTATATGCGGGTCAGTGACCTGTATAATATTGATCGGTGGTTGATTTTCGCTCATTTTATCTGACTAACATTACTCAGAGCTATTTGAATTCTGGGTAATGTCTTATTTATTAATAGCGATAATATTCCGGCTTATAAGGGCCTTCTAGAGCAACGCCGATATAGTCAGCTTGTTCTTGCGTTAGTTTAGTCATTACACCACCAAATCCAGCTACCATGTATCGAGCAACCTCTTCATCTAAATGTTTAGGTAGAACTTCTACTTTTAGCATTTTAGCTTGAGTTGCTGCATCTTGAGTCGCGAACTGACGCTTATAAAGTTCAATTTGTGCCAAAACTTGGTTTGCAAAAGAACCATCCATGATGCGACTTGGGTGTCCTGTGGCATTACCTAAATTAACTAGTCGGCCTTCAGCTAGTAATAATAGATGATCATTTTTTTCTTGATCACGATAAATTTTGTGAACCTGAGGCTTGATTTCGTCCCACTGCCAATTTTCACGCATGAAGGCGGTATCAATCTCATTATCAAAGTGACCAATATTACATACAACACAACCACTTTTGAGAGCATTTAGAACGTCAGAGCTACAGACGTTATAGTTACCAGTACTGGTAACAAGCATATCCGTAGTAGCTAATAATTCTTTATTCACACCTTTGGATTCATCTCCGTCTTGATAAGTAGAAACAACTTCAAAACCATCTAAACATGCTTGCATGGCACAAATTGGATCAATTTCAGTCACTTTGACGATCATACCTTCCTGACGAAGCGATTGTGCTGAGCCTTTGCCTACATCACCATAACCGACAACCACTGCTTTTTTGCCAGAGAGTAAGTGATCTGTTGCACGCTTAACTGCATCATTTAAACTATGGCGACAACCATATTTATTATCACACTTTGATTTCGTGACTGAGTCATTAACATTGATAGCAGGTACTTTAAGTTCGCCCGATTCAAGCATTTCATAAAGACGGTGCACACCTGTAGTAGTTTCTTCGGTGACACCATGAACTGAATCTAGTACTTGTGGATATTTTTGATGTAACAATGAGGTTAAATCACCACCATCATCAAGTATCATATTAGCATTCCATGGCACGCCATCTTTTAAAACTTGTTGTTCTAGGCACCATTCATACTCTTCTTCTGTTTCACCTTTCCAAGCAAAGACAGGCGTTCCATTAGCAGCAATTGCTGCAGCAGCATGATCTTGGGTTGAAAAGATATTACAAGAAGTCCAACGAACCTCTGCACCTAGTGACTCTAATGTCTCAATAAGAACAGCTGTTTGAATGGTCATGTGAATACAACCTAAAATACGGGCACCGTTCAGTGGTTGCTCGGAGTGGTATTTTTCACGCAGGGTCATCAATGCCGGCATTTCTGACTCTGCAATATCAATTTCTTTACGACCAAAATCTGCCAAAGTAATATCTGCTACTTTGTAATCGTCTTTATTTTTATGTAATACAACGGCTTCATTAGCCATGGCGTTCTCCTTAATTGTTGTATTTATTTAAATTGAGGCTTTCAATTCTTCAGCCTTGTCTATTTTTTCCCAGCTAAGATCTATATCTTCTCTGCCGAAGTGACCATAAGCTGCAGTGGGTCGATATATTGGGCGAAGTAAGTCGAGCATTTTCAAAATTCCAAACGGTCTGAGATCAAATTTATCATTAATCAAGTTAATTAGTTTCTCTTCGCTAATTTTACTGGTACCAAATGTATTAATGCTAATAGAGGTTGGTTCAGCAACGCCGATTGCATAAGACACTTGAATCTCACAACGTTCAGCTATTTCAGCAGCTACAATATTTTTGGCTACATAACGACATGCATAAGCGGCTGAGCGATCAACTTTTGAAGGATCTTTGCCAGAAAAAGCACCGCCTCCATGCCTTGCAGAACCGCCATAAGTGTCAACAATTATCTTTCGTCCAGTTAATCCGCAGTCACCCATAGGGCCACCAACCTCGAATCGTCCGGTTGGGTTAATATGATATTTCGTATCTTTATTGATCCACTGAGATGGAATAGTTGGTTTTATTATTTCTTCCATTATCCCGTCAGTTAAATCACTCATTTTGACATCGGTATGATGTTGAGAAGATAGAACGACTGCATCTATCCCTACTGGTTTATCGTTCTCATAAATAAAAGTTACTTGGCTTTTTGCATCAGGCCTTAACCATGGAAGTATGCCAGCTTTTCTTACTTCCGCTTGTTTTTTGACAAGGTTGTGTGCGAGCGTTATTGGTGCTGGCATTAAAACATCAGTTTCATTTGTAGCATAGCCAAACATTAACCCTTGGTCACCGGCACCTTGATCTTCTGGGTTAGTTCGATCGACGCCTTGAGCGATATCTGGAGATTGCTTACCTAAAGCATTCATAACAGCACAAGATCCTCCATCAAATCCCATTTCTGAGTCTGTGTAACCTATATCAATTATCGTTTTACGAACAATATTTTCTACATCGATAATGGCATCGGTGGTAATCTCTCCTGCCACGATAGCCATGCCTGTTTTGACCATAGTTTCACAGGCCACGCGCGCTGATTTATCTTGTTCAATGATGGCATCAAGAATTGCATCAGAAACTTGATCTGAGATTTTATCAGGATGACCTTCTGAAACAGATTCAGATGTAAAAAAGTAGGAATGACCCATAAGTGCCTCATTTATCTAGGTAAGAGATGTTATAGAATTTCTGTTTAAATTTGCTATTTTTTGTGTTTCAACCCGTATCAATAATATATTTTAACTATATTAATCAACTTTAGGAATATTTTTTTAATTCTTGCTTGCGACCTGGCTTGTAAATAAGCAAAATACTTTTATCCACAAAGTGTCAAAAAATTTCATAATCGATTATATATTATTAGGGATTTCAATGCTAAAAGATAAAAATGCTATCAACAATCAATCTCGTCGTGAGCTTGCCAACGCGATTAGAGCTCTTAGTATGGATGCTGTGCAACAAGCAAATTCTGGGCATCCAGGAATGCCAATGGGGATGGCTGATATTGCAGAGGTATTATGGAATGATCATTTAAGACACAATCCTAATAATCCTGAATGGATTGACAGGGATAGATTTGTTCTCTCAAACGGTCATGGCTCCATGTTGTTATACAGCCTACTTCATTTAAGTGGTTATCCATTGAGTATGGAGCAAATTAAAAATTTCCGTCAATTTAATCAAGTTACTGCTGGTCACCCTGAACGTGAACCAAGCATTGGGATCGAGACTACTACTGGACCTCTAGGCCAGGGAATTAGTAATGCAGTCGGTATGGCACTTAGTGAAAAATTATTAGCAGCAACGTTTAACAAGTCTGGCATGGAGATAATTAATCATCGGACTTGGGTGTTTACTGGGGATGGCTGTTTAATGGAAGGTATTTCACATGAGGCTTGCTCTTTGGCGGGCGCTTGGGGATTGGGAAAATTAATTTGTTTTTATGATGACAATGGAATTTCGATAGATGGCGATGTTAAAGGCTGGTTTACGGATGATACTGTTAAGCGTTTTGAGTCTTATGGATGGCAAGTGATTGGAGATGTAGATGGTCATGATTCAAAGGAAATTTCTAATGCTATTTCTGACGCTTTAAGTGATACGAACAGACCTTCATTAATATGTTGTAAAACAAAAATTGGATTTGGCTCACCCAATAAGGAGGGCACAGCAAGTACACATGGTGCTCCATTGGGTGATGAAGAGATTAAAATAACCAAAGAAGCATTAGGCTGGGATTATCCTGCTTTTGAGATTCCAGATGACATAATGAAAGCTTGGGATGGTTCAAAAAAAGGTGAATATAAAGAGAATTCATGGAATGATATTTTTGAGAAATACAATAATGCCTATCCTGATTTAGGAAAAGAGCTTAAGAGAAGAATGCAGGGCGACCTTCCTGCAGAATGGAAGGAGCTGGCAGAAAGATCTATTTATGATGTTGATAATGAAGCTAAAGATTTAGCGACACGACAATCCTCTTTGCTGGCTTTGAATAAACTTGCTCCAATATTACCTGAGATGATAGGAGGTTCGGCGGATTTAACCGGCTCTAATTTAACCAAACATGATGCCTCCGTTGTTTTCGATGAAGACAACCCAAATGGTAATTATTTAAATTTTGGAGTCAGGGAATTTGGTATGTCAGCTATCGGTAATGGCATGATTCTTCATGGTGGCGTGATTCCATATTCGGGAACGTTTTTAACATTTTCAGATTATGCGCGTAATGCACTGCGAATGGCGGCCTTGATGGGGATTCAAAATATTTTTGTTTACACTCATGACTCGATAGGGTTAGGAGAAGACGGACCAACTCACCAACCGATCGAGCATGTCGCGAGCCTCAGGATTATGCCGAATATGAGTGTGTGGCGGCCTTGTGATGCGGTAGAGACTGTTGTCTCTTGGCGAGATGCAATCGAAAGAAAAAAAGGTCCAACCAGTTTGATTCTGACTCGTCAGAAATTACCGCATCAAGTTAGATCAAAAGAACAAATTCAAGATATTTCAAAAGGTGGTTATGTTTTATACGACTGTGATGGAACGCCAGAAATTCTATTAATCGCAACAGGGTCTGAAGTCGCCATTACTATGGATGCCGCAACAATATTGACTGAAGAAGGTATAAGTGTAAGAGTCGTTTCTATGCCTTGTACCAACGTATTTGATCAGCAAGATGAAACGTATAAGCGCAGTGTATTGCCAATCGAATGTACTTGTCGTTTAGCGGTTGAAGCGGGTGTAACAGATGGTTGGTGGCGTTATGTTGGTTCTTTTGGAGCTGTATTAGGAATAGACCGCTTTGGATTATCGGCTCCCGCAGAAGAACTTTTTGAATACTTTGGTTTTACGGCAAGCAATATTGTAAGTAAAGCAAAGCTACTCATCAACAGAGATTGAATAGAAATATCGATTTTTTAATTATTTTTAACCAAAATTTTAGGAGAGTTAAATGACCATCAAGGTTGCAATTAATGGGTTTGGACGTATCGGTCGAAATATTATGAGAGCCCTCTATGAGTCAGGTAAGCGATCAGATATTGAGATTATAGCAATCAACGATCTCGGTGATGCGAATACCAATGCTCATCTCTTGAGGAGAGATACGGCTCACGGAAGATTTCCAGGTGAAATTGAAGTGAAGGATAATTACTTGGTGGTTAATAACGATGAAATTAAAGTTTTTGCAGAACGTGACCCTACCAAATTACCCTGGGGTGATCTTGGGGTTGATATTGTGCTTGAATCAACTGGATTTTTTTGTTCCCGTGATGGCGCCTCAAAACACTTAGATGCAGGAGCAAAAAAAGTAATTATTTCTGCACCGGGTGGTGCTGATGTAGATGCAACTATTGTTTATGGTGTGAATCATAATGTCCTTACTAAGGAACATACAATTATTTCAAATGCTTCTTGTACGACGAATTGCCTTGCTCCATTAGTGAAACCTTTGCATGAAAAAATTGGTGTTCGGCACGGAATAATGACAACAATTCATGCATACACAAATGATCAAGTTTTAACCGATGTTTATCATTCTGATCTTCGTCGTGCTCGTTCTGCAACAATGTCACAAATTCCAACTAAGACTGGGGCTGCGGCAGCTGTTGGACTGGTTCTTCCTGAATTAAACGGACTTCTTGATGGATTCTCAATGCGCGTGCCAACGATCAATGTTTCTGCAGTTGATCTGAGTTTCGTGGCTGAAAGAGAAACGTCCATTGAAGAAATTAATGAAATTATGCTAGCAGCCAGTCAGAATGAGCTCAAAGGCGTATTAGCCTATTGCGATGAGCCTCTGGTATCAGTTGATTTTAATCATGATCCTGCTTCGTCGAGTTATGATTCTACACTCACTAAAGTTATGCAGGGTACGCTCGTTAAGGTGATTTCTTGGTATGACAATGAGTGGGGTTTTTCTAATCGAATGTTAGATACAACAATGGCACTGGCTAACGCAAAATAAATAAAATATTTTTTTTAAAATAAAAATAGTTCAATAAAGGCGAATTTATTTATGTTAAGAATGGATGATCTTGATCTTTCAAATAAAAAAGTTTTAATTAGAGAAGATCTTAATGTTCCAATTCTTAATGGCAAGATAACCAGTGATGCAAGAATAAGAGCGATACTACCAACACTGGAAATAGCTTTGAAAGCAAATTGTGCGATATTAATAATGTCGCATATGGGAAGACCAAAAGAAGGTGAGTTCAATCCAGATTATTCACTTAAACCATTAGCCGGATATTTATCAAAATTATTAGGTAAAGATGTCGGATTTATTTCTGATTGGCATGATGGCGTTAATGTTTCGTGCGGTGACATAGTTCTATTAGAAAATGTAAGATTTGAGGTAGGTGAAAAAGGGAATGATGAATTACTCTCACGAAAAATGGCAAAACTTTGTGACATTTTCATAATGGATGCATTTGCCTGTGCACATAGAGCTCATGCGAGTACATGTGGGATAATTAAGTATGCGAAAATGGCTTGTGCTGGACCCTTATTAAGCAAAGAATTGGAAGCCTTAGAATTGAGTTTCAAAGAACCAAAAAAACCTATCGTTGCCATCGTTGGTGGGTCAAAAGTTTCTACAAAATTAGGAGTCCTTCAGTCATTAAGTGGCTGGGTGGATTATCTAATTTTGGGCGGCGGAATAGCCAATAC
>JAPKEL010000046.1 GCA_028822065.1 Woeseiaceae bacterium
TAGCCATTGGGCTGATATTTATTTTGGTTATGGTGGGCTTGATTACTATATTTAATGAATCTGTGTTCTGGGTATTATCGACGCTTTTCCAAGCGTGTTGGTCGGCTATACTCGCTTATATGTTTGCGTCGATCGCCGCTGAAGATAGATATGGGAAAATTGTCATTCTTATTCCCGCTGTTTATGCATTATCTTCGGTAATGGCTTCTGCTGTTGCAGGATTTGTATACAACTACGGCCATATCGTGTTTCTGGCTTACACCACCAGCATGGTTTTTGTGTCAATTATGTTTTGGGCAGCACTTCGGAAGAGGCAAAGCAACACTTGAATAATCCCAAATCTAAAAATTTAACTAGCTTATTTCTAGCCCTCTATTTGATGAAAGATGATGTCACATAAGCCAGAAGGTATTCAATTCCTTGAGGAGCGACTCGGTCAGGAGGTATTCGTGTCTAAATGGTTTGTCATTTCACAAGAGGAAACTGACACATTTGCGAAACTAACCGATGACGAGGATCCTATGCACAATGACCCCGAGTGGGCTGCCAAGACGCCATGGGGCGGCACTATTGTGCAGGCTGCACACGTTTTGTCACTTGGGGCAGCGATAATCATAAACTCGGATATCCCTCTTGATATAGAAACTGATGGCAACAGCTATGTACTCAACTATGGCTATGATCGGGTGCGGGTGATGTCACCTTTGCGTGTAGGGCATCGTTTCCGTTATCGTGTAAAAGTCGTTAACATTCGGCCCAAGTCGCCAAGAGAGTTCGTCATCAAGTGGGAAGTGACTGTCGAGGTTGAAGGGCAAGATAAACCATTCATGGTATATGAATCTCTTGTCTATTGGGCAACTGATCAGGGATTACCGAGCATATCCAAGCATTGAACATATCAAAGAGGGATAGATATTACAGATATATTTCACATACTTCAGACAAGAAAAAGAGCTACTTAAAAAATGGGTAAAATCATAAAGAGCATGTTCGGGTCTCTCTCCGTTACTTTAAATATAATGGTATTCTGTAAACAATGAATAGACGAAATTTTTCAAAACTTTTGGCGTTGTTGGCAATTTCTCCGAATCAAGGTTCCGGGAACATAAGCAAAAAAGATAAAATTATTATCATTGGTGCTGGAATTGTTGGCTCTTCAATTGCTTATCATCTGACAAAAATGGGAGCTGAGGTCACCGTGATTGAACGTGATCGACCGGCAGCCCATGCGAGTGGCAGAAATTTTGGTTGGCTTCATGCTTCCTATCCAACAAAACCACAGAGCTTTCATCATTTATTACGACGCAGTTTACTCGCCTATAAGAAACTGGAGACTGAAATTGGTATTGATATTCATTGGGGTGGCTCTTTCGAATGGCATGCATCAAAAGAGAATCAAAAAATCCTTACACAGGAAATAGAGGTTCAACAAGGTTATGGTGTACCGATTCATATGATTAGTGGGGGCCAAGCACATGAGCTTGAACCCAACGTGAAGTTTGATAAAGAAGCAAATATGGCTTTCTCAGAATCAGATGGTGCTGTTGACTCAATTGAGGTTGTCAATAAATTTCTCAGAAAAACCATCAACTTAGGGGGTCAAGTTCTTTATCCAGTGACTTATAAAAATGTAAAAGTTAAAGATAGGAAAATCGTTGCTGTCAGGACATCTATTGGAGAAATAGAAGCTGACCGGGTAGTTTTTGCTTGCGGTGTTGATACCGATGAATTACTTAAGGTCGATGTCCTTAAAACATCTGAACCAGAAATCATTCTCAGAACCCAACCAATGAAAAGAATCATTGATCGTGTAGTGGTGATGCCAAGCTTTCACATCCACCAACAAAATGATGGAACAGTGATAATTGGAGCAACAAATACCATGGAAGGAACTGCTGTAGGAAGCCTCCCAGGGGCTCCTGTATCTCATTTGGAACGCCTTGCTTCGATGCCTGAATCGTTTCCTGATGTGGCACTTGAAAAGCAGCACGCCGATCGTATTCTGGCTATTGCACAACAATTTATCCCCCAATTGAAAACAGTTAAATTGGAAGAAGTTGTAATTGGTTGGATACCTTCGACACACAATGGAGGTCCTGTGGTAGGCCATCTTAAGAATATCCCCGGCGCATACCTTGCTACCACGAACAGTGGAGTTACTCTCGCCCCTATCATTGGGCAGTTGGTTGCTATGGAATTACTTGATGGAATAGAAACAAATTTACTGGCGGATTTTCGTCCTGATCGGTTTGTTTAAGTATAAGCAAAAAACAATGCTTACATTTTCTATCCACAATAAAAGATAACTAGCAAAAATTACTTTTCCTATAGATACTACATACAAGACCTAATTAAATTACATGATTAAGAAAAAGCCAATATACATAATGTGCTCGATGTTAGTGATTCTCAGTTCCTGCATGAGTGAGGAAACTACTTACATAGAAGACAGTTCTTTTGCCGATATCTGCAAAAATCTCCCGGTAGAAGCTAATAGGAAATTGACTCTCTCAGATGCTTCAAGTGATTGGTTTCAGGTTTATGAAGCCTATGAAGGGATTTATTCGATAGTAGAGTCTTATCAGTTTCAGATGAGTATTTCACACTTGATTCTTGGTGAGAAAAGAGCGCTTCTTTTTGATACCGGTATGGGCATACTGCCAATCAAGCCCATAGTTGAACGAATTACAAATTTACCCATCACGGTTCTTAATTCTCATACACACTTTGATCATGTCGGAGGAAATGCAGAATTTGCAGAAATATTAGCTATCGATTCTCTCTATACGAAAAGTAACATGCAGGGATTTAAACATGAAGAAATAGCTGGGGATGTGGCTTCAGACGCTTTTTGTGGCGAAGCACCAATCGGCCTAAATATAAATACTTACCATACTAGGTCATGGTCGGCGAATGGATACGTTTCAGATGGGCAAGAAATTGATTTAGGGGGAAGACTGTTAGAGGTTATGCATGTACCTGGGCATACACCAGATGCCGTTGCCCTAGTAGATAGAGAAAATGGCTTATTATTTACTGGCGATACATATTATGACGATAATTTATGGCTTTTCTCCCCAGAGACAAATCTTGATGATTACACAAACACAATTGATAGATTGGTTAAGATTGAAGATAAAATAAAATATTTATTTGGTGCTCATACTTCAGCTAGAGTTGATGCGGGGAAGTTAGCTCAGGTCAAGGCGAGTCTGGCAAAATTAAGATCAGGGAATATCTCACCTGTTAAGAAAATTGATGGAAGGCAGATATATCAAATTGATGGTGTTAATTTTGTCACCTCAAAATTTGCTTTAGAAGGTAAGCAAGGAGATACTAGCAAAGGCGCAAGTGGATTGTAATATTTAGTTTATAAAACAATAATTTATAATAAAAACTTAAAGTGAATAATTTAATAAAAATTAGATATTTTTTTGGGATTTTAGGCTTAATTCTTTTTATTTCATCGTGTGTAAATAAAGATCAAAAGGAATATGAGATAACTGAAGTCTGGATTCCCATGGCTGATGATGCCCGGTTAGCTGCAGACATTTATTGGCCAGCAGATTACGAACAAGAAAAAAAATACCCTGTATTGTTGGAATATACTCCTTACCGAAAAGATGAATCTCGAGGTAGAAATTACCCCCTGTATTCATATTTTCTAGATCATGATTATATTGTTGCTCGAGTGGATATGCGGGGAACAGGAAACAGTGAAGGCAAGGTTATACCCTACGAGTATTCAGATATTGAGTTGGATGATGGAGAAGTGATAATTGCCTGGCTTGCAAATCAAAATTGGTCTTCTGGGAATATAGGCATGTTTGGCATCTCCTGGGGTGGATTTAATGCCATTCAAATGGCCATGCGAAACCCACCTGCCTTGAAAGCTTTTGTCGCAGTCATGGCAACCGAATATTTGTACGAAGAAGATGTTCATTATATCGATGGAATCATGGTTTCTGGTGATTCATGGATGATGAGCAATGATTTAAATAACTCCATACCTGGCGCGCCTGAATTCAATATGGATGAAGAGTGGTATAAGAATAGATTTGATGTTGAGCCGAGTGTCTACACTTATATGCGAGAGCAAAGAGATGGTGAGTTTTGGGATCGAGCCTCTGCAAAGAATAAGTACGATTTAATTAAGGTGCCTGGCTATCATATTGGTGGTTGGTATGACGGCTATAGAAATAGCTTACCTAGAATGATAGAAAATGTGAATGCTCCTGTAAAAGCAATGATTGGCCCTTGGGACCATGATTTCCCTCATAATGCTGCTTTAAAGCCCCAAGTTGAATGGCGTCATGAGGCTGTTCGTTGGTACGATCAGTGGCTGAAGAATGAAGACACAGGTATTCTTGAAGAACCCAAATTTTCTATTTATATAAGAGATTACCATCCACCTGATTCGTCAATTGAATACATTCCTGGTTATTGGCGATGGGAAGATGAGTGGCCAGCTAAAGATACAAAAAAACAAGTCTGGTACGCTCAAGACAATCATAGTTTATTAAGCTCAAAATCAATAATTTCTGAGCACAGCTTGGAGAATATTCCTTCCATTGGTTTGGAAGGTGGTGGCCCAACGATGTGGTGGGGCAGTATACCTCCTGATCAAGCTCCTATGGATAAGGATAGCTTGGTTTATGATAGCGGCATCCTCACAGAAGCTTTTGAGATTTCAGGCAGGCCAATCGCAAAATTAAATGTATCTGCTGATGCAATTAGGGCAAATTGGGTCGTAAGACTCTCTGATATAGCACCTGATGGTCAAGTAACGCAAGTTGTTGGTGCTGCTTTTAATGGTACTCACAGAAATTCTGCACGTAATCCTGAAGACATAATTCCTGGAGAGAAATTTCCATTAGAAATTGAACTTCATTTTACTTCGTGGACATTTAATGAAGGGCATAGAGTTCGAATAGCAGTAAGTAATTCACAATGGCCAATGTTATGGCCAACTGCTTTTCCGGTAAGTACAATTCTGGATATAGGTGGTCAGGTAGGTGCTCAAATTGAGCTTCCTGTTATAACAAAGAGTAAGCATCAAACGCCTGTATTTAAGGAGCCAGCTTTTAGCCCAAGACTCAATGGTTATGAGGTAATGGATTCTGGCAATGTCACTGGCTATGCAGCCATAGAGACGATCCAAAGAGATGAACTAACAGGCGAAGCCATAGGTATTGCTACTAATCAAGGAGTAACAAAGTATCCATGGGGAGTGGAGTATTTCGAAGAAGAGATAGAGCAAAGGACGCGAGATGATGATCCTGCAAACTCAATTGTAGTTGGGCGTTATAAGATTACTCAAGAGTTATCCGATAGAGTGTTAACTTTTGAGCAGAATGTTGAATTTAAGAGTGACTCTGAAAACTTTAATTTAAAGTTTCATCGATGGATTTTGGTTGATGGAGAGAAGCAAAGAGAGAGAATTTGGGAAGAAGCGATACCCAGAGATTTCCAATAAGGATCATATTCAATGAATAAACCTCTATCTATAAAAACATTCTCTCCCCTGGTATTTCTCTCTATGATTCTATCTGCTAGTGCTAATGAAAATAATGAGAACATCGGAACGCCAAGCGAATATGTCGATTATGTTGTAATGGGAAAATCAATCAATCATCGTCAATCTTCAACTACCAGACTCGATCTTTTAAACACGGTATTTTTTGCTGAGATTTTCCCTGTTGAGATTGATCTAATTAGCGCGTCTGTTACAAATGGCTTATTGACTGGACCGGGTGATGCAGCGGATGGATTGAAATTTTCATCAGCGCGTATACCTTTTCTAGCGGGTCAGCGAGAAATGACCATCGCAAACCTAACTCAACGTTATCCGGATAGTACATATTTTTTTAGCTTCGATACTCCTGCTGGGAGTATTAAAAACCTACCTGCTACCTTTATTAAAAATGAAGATGAAATAAGCAATCCTGGACCAATTGAGATAGCTCTTTATCAGCAGAGCAATGAAGTTGATAGCAGTGCAATTAATTCAGATCAAGATCTTAAGGTAACTTGGAGTAATTTTATTAAAGGTGCTGCTGATCCCAATAACATTATTGACGACATGATTTATGTGATTTTGGGTAATTGTCACGGTGAAGAGATTGAACACAGTGGTCATGCAATTAGCAATGAAAGTGCCTTAACTTATGATAAACAAGAATTTGTAATTCCTAGAGAGAAACTCACAGCGGGACAGGTTTATCAACTGGAGGTAGAGCACTCTAATATGGAGACAGATATATACAAAAATATAGAAATCATTGTCACTTATGCCGCTACGACATTTCTAGATTTTAGAACCAAAGGGAAAAATCCCGAATCCCAAGAGTGCCCAGAATATCCGTATGCTATGGACGGCGGACAAACAGACCGTATCAAGAGGTCAGATTAACTCTTTTTGCATTCATCTGGAAAAGATGCAATAAGTTCTCTAAAGGCTGCCGGCATCCATTTTGAACGGATTTCATATAGGCTCCTCATTTCGCACATGTTATACCAATGACTAAACGCACTTAGCTTGGCTTGCCAAACTTCTTCAGAGACAAGGCCTTGTTCGTATTGAAAGAAATCATTTTCATATAAAAACCAAGCTTCATGATAGGCGTTTCTTCTAGCGGTTTCTTTGAGCGAGAATTCATAATTTGTTTTATTCTCAATTGCATTTGATTGCCAGTCCAATCCAGCAGAAGTGAAATTCATTATCTGCAATCGAATAGTATTATTTCTCTCTTGTTGTGTTTTTGCTAATGCAATTTTTTGATTTTGTTTTAATTCAAGTCCCACAAAAATTAAAGAGGCGATTAGACCGATAACTCCAATTGCTTGGAAGAAGCCGTTTAGTTTACTCATGCTAATTATTGATGAAATATTTTTACTCATAACCTTCCCAAAAATTTTTATTTATCGTTATAATTTAACTGGCTTAACCTAACAATAATTTTTTACTCGAAAGAAGTAAACCGTGAGGACATTGAATTATGGATAAAATACTTAAAAGACTCGCTCTGATAACACATTGGCTGTGTTTTGCTATTGGCATTGCGGTTTTAGTTGCGATAGTTTTATTAAGCGCTGACTTAGATGGTTTGTTTATTATTATGTCGTTGATATTTGCATTAACCTCACTGCTTGTGGGTTCTGCAATAAGGTGGCTGTTTTCTGGGCAATTTTATTTACTGCCTTGGCAGCGACATGATGGTTTGTAGTTAATTTATAAACATTCTCGCCAGCAAAGCAACTCCCAATATAATAGCCATAATTAAAATGACTATTTTAATATAGCCAAAACGTCCAGATTGCCAGTTAATTTTATCTTCTCTATTCCGCTGTTTCTCTGAGGCTCTGAATTTCCCCACATAAAGAAAAACAGCCAATGACAGGACGATAATTAGGCCGAAAAAGAACGAATTAAAATCCACTAGCGACTTCGCAATTTAGCCAATAATCTGAGCATTTCAAGATATAACCAGATCAGAGTAACCATTAATGAAAATGCACCGAACCACTCCATATATTTAGGTGCCCCCATTTCAGCTCCTTGCTCAATAAAATCAAAGTCCAGTACTAGATTTAATGCGGCTATGGCTACGACAAATAGGCTAAATCCAATCCCAAATAAACCATTGGAGTGAATAAAGCCAATACCGGTTGAGCCAAACATATTCATAATCATACTGATGAGATACAGGACACCTATCCCCATAGTGGCAGAAACAATCATTAGCCGGAAATTCTCAGTAGGTTTGATTATACCCAGTTTATACAGCACTAATAATGAGGCGAGAGTACCCAATGTAAGGCCTGTAGCTTGAATTACAATGCCAGGATATTGATATTCAAATATGGCCGAAATACCACCTAAAAACAAACCTTCTAAAGCAGCATATATTGGCGCAGTAATGGGTGACCATGTTTTTTTAAATATCGTAACTAGAGCCATTATAAAGCCACCAATTGCCCCACCTATTGCGATTGGCATAACTGCAGCCGGGTTGCCTGTCTGAAAAAATAGATTCCAAGTATAAACGGCCGTTAATACAAGAATCCCAAGTAAAAAACCTGTTTTATTAACCGTACCTTGAAGCGTCATGGTTTGACCCATAACTCTTCCTTCATTCATAAATGTGTTGTCGTTTAGAGCTGGATTGCCAGATCGACCGAACATTTGTAAAGCATTGTGTTTTGACATTGTTTATCCTATTTTATGGTAACTTTAATTAATTATAATATTCTGCAGGTAAAGCTTCAATATCTAAACTGTAATAGTTATATTATCTAATAAAGTATTACTTTAGAAGGTTGGTCGATGAATAGACGTTCATTTATAAAAAATACCATTGCTACTGGTTTGATAGCCGATAGTTCAATTCTTCTTGCCAGCACCACTCAGGATAGTTTTGTGGTCGATGCTATGGGAGAAATTCGAGATGCTTATAGCGAATCATTGATAAAAGAAATGATTGATTCGGGATTGAATGCCATTACGGTGACTTTATGTGACCCCAAATCTTACGAACTTGATGCGTTTGATATGGCTATGACAGGGATTGCTGAATATGATCGAATTATTGTAAAACATCCTAAATACTACTTTAAAGCCACTGTCTCTAAGGATATTGAAAAAGCTTATGAAAATAAAAAAATAGCCATTTACTATTTATTTCAGAACTCCACACAATTTGGCAGGGATTTAAATAATGTAGATAAATTCTATGATCTGGGTGTTCGCTCTAGTCAAATTACTTATAATTGGCAAAATTGGGCAGGTGCAGGTTGCTATGAAAAAAATGGTTCTGGTTTAACAAGGTTCGGCCATGAATTGGTGGAAAAAATGAATGAGATTGGTATGTTGATTGATTTATCGCATGCCGGTATGCGAACCATGGCTGATACAATTGCGGCTTCAAAACAACCAGTCATTGTTTCGCACACTTGTTGTCAAGAACTCTATGATCATCGAAGAAATACTACAAATATTAATATGCGCGCAACCGCTGAAAAGGGAGGGTTAATTGGTATTACTCAAATGAGGCCATTTATGACTCGGCAAATTGATAATGCTGTGCATTATTATTATCAGCATATTGAACATGCCGTTAATGTTTGTGGCGCTGATCATGTGTGTATTGGTAGTGATCGTGATCACCGAAGATTAATTTTGACTCAGGAATATTTGGATGAATTAAAGAAAGAAGAAGGCGAAAATTTTGATCCAACAATGTGGCCATTGTATTTTGAAGAATTGAATGGGCCAAAAAGAATGGAAACCATATGGAATGGTTTAATTAAACGCGGTATGAGTTCATCTGTTTTGGAGAAAATAATGGGCACGAATTTGATTAGGCTGTATGCATCCATCTACGATTAACTTTTACTTTAAAGCAAAGATAAGGCAAGGATAAAATATCCTTGCCTTTTTATATCTCATCCTAGTAATTTATTTTTGGATGTAAGCTTTATCTTTCTTGGTTTTTTATCTTCAGGAATGATTCTTTCTATTCCGATGTAGAGCATTCCATTTGAGAGTGCGGCACCCTTTATAACCATATCATCAGAAAGAACAAATTTTTTGGTAAAATCTCTATTTGCTAGACCTTGATGAAGTAGTCCATTGGATGCCTCTTTAGCGCGCACTCCTTTTATTATTAGATTTTCACCTGACAATTCGACATCAATATCTTTTTCATCAAAGCCCGCAACAGCAAGCTCGATAGTATACTGATCATCGGTAACTTTTCTAATATTATAAGGTGGGTAGTTGGCCTCTTTTCCTCTGGCATTAGCCAATA
Organism: Woeseiaceae bacterium; assembly: GCA_028822065.1. Classification (GTDB taxonomy): domain Bacteria; phylum Pseudomonadota; class Gammaproteobacteria; order Steroidobacterales; family Woeseiaceae; genus SP4260. The sequence goes on from JAPKEL010000046.1 coordinate 9,810, forward strand.
ATTCTAATGTTCCAAAAGTCCTATCAAATCCAACTGCGAATGGAGAAATATCTCTCCAGATTGTATCAAAGGTTGTATTAACCATTTTTCTAACTCCTTTTTTATTAAGCAAGTTTAAGTTTTAAATTTGCAGGCCCCTAAGGCACCTACCTTTTATATATGGAGGTAATTATTTTTATATCAAGCTTTATGATTGAATTATCCTTGAGAAAGAAACAATTAATTACATAGGATTTGCCGATATCTTCATAATAATCACGTACACTTTTAAAATTATAGGAATCTCAAGCGATGCATCGTATTTAATAGAATGATGATTAACCCACAAAAATTTTACTTTACTTGGCTTATTTAGAGATTATTGAGAACTTTCAAAGAGCTCAATAAAATTATCCTGGAGTAGTGGAGGCTA